>CAYOYI010000150.1:0-9083 GCA_964408105.1 uncultured Chitinophagaceae bacterium
CAGCGAATGAATAACTTCAAGAATTCCTTTAGGATTTTCATGACGATCAGTCATGTCGTTCCGCAGCTTGTTAGAAATAGCATGCACTAATTCGGCTTTAAGCGCTTTCCTTATTTCCCATATTTTACCGTTCTCAACCTGAGTGATCTTGCCCCAATCATCAAACTCCGGATGCTGGGACGGGGCATTCAGTCCGAACATTTCCTTGTGAAGGTTTTGCCACAGTTTTGAGGTCCATGTGCCATAATGGACGCCATTTGTTACATGCCCGACATGCAACTCGCTTGCCATGAATCCCGGCCACAGCGGACGAAACATTTCCCTCGACACTTTTCCGTGTAATTCACTTACGCCATTCACTTCTCTTGAAAACCTCGCTGCCAGATGGCTCATTGAAAATTTCTCGTGAGGATCGGTGTCATCAACGCGACCCAATCCGGCAAATCTTTGCCATGTGATGTTGAACACGGTTTGATATTCCGACAAGTATGCGCGGATCAGGTCTTCACTGAAAGCATCGTGACCGGCAGGAACGGGCGTATGGGTAGTGAAGAGGGTAGAAGCGCGAACAATTTCCAGCGCCTCATCAAAGCTGATGTTCTTGTCCATCACAAGATTCTTTGCCCGTTCTAATCCCACAAACGCGGCATGGCCTTCATTGCAGTGGTAGACGTCCGCATTAACACCAAGGGATTTAAGCATTCGTTCACCACCTACACCCAACAAAATTTCCTGCTTAAGGCGATGCTCAACATCACCGCCATAAAGCTGGTACGTAATCGTTCTGTCGTCTGCATCATTATCATCAATGTCGGTATCCAAAAGATAAAGCGGAACTCGTCCGACATCAATCTTCCATATCTTGGCGAACACGCGCCTTCCCGGCAGGGATATATTTATCTTCATCCAGTTCCCCGAATCATCGCGCACGGGAAGAACAGGAAGGAATGAAAATTTTTGAGACTTATAAACGGCCATTTGCTCTCCATGCATCGAGAGCGCCTGCTTGAAATAACCATGGCGGTAAAGCAAGCCCACACCAACCATGTCAACTCCGGAGTCACTTGCTTCTTTCAGAAAATCTCCGGCAAGAATTCCCAATCCACCGGAATACAGGCGGATGATGTGATTCAGGCCGTATTCCATACACAGGTAAGCCACCTTGGGTTGCTGTTCCTTCTTCGGCTGTTCCATGTATTGCCTGAATGAAGAATATACAGATTGAAGCTTTTCCAAAAACGCAGCATTCTTTTCCAGGCGTTTAAGTTTTGCATAGGGCAGCACATCCAGCATCGCAACCGGGTTCATGTGATACTGCTCCCAAAGTTGCGGGTCAATCATTTCGAAAAGCTCTTCAGCTTCATAATTCCACGACCACCAAAGATTTCGAGACAACTCGATCAGCGGAGCAAGCGCTTCCGGGATCTCAGACTGAACAAAAATCCTTCTCCACTTTGGCAAATTGTTTTTCGGATGGAGCCACTCCTTGCCGTCACTAATTGGTGCAACTTCGTGTTTCTCTTTGTACAGGTATTCCCGCCCTTCGCTCTTTTGAAGGGCAATGTTGTAAGCCTTTTTATAGTAGTTTATCAGGTTACTCCATTGCACGGTTTTTGATAATTCAAACGCGGATTCACGTGCCCTGGCAATTTCCTCCGGGCTTTTCCTTGCATAGTTTTCAATAATAGCAGCAATCCTTTTTGCGGCATCATCATCGTCATGGTCGTTGCGGTCAACTACAAAAATTCCGGTGTTGACCGGGCCGAATTGTGTTCTCATCCACTTTCCAAAACCTGCCAGTTGCGTAGTAATGGTCGGAATGTGAAAAGCTAAACTTTCAAGCGGAGTGTAGCCCCATGGCTCATAATAGGAGGGAAATGCAGAGATGTCAAAACCAATAATGAGGTCGTAGTAGTGTAAGTTGAAAATTCCGTCATCACCGTTCAAGTAGGTCGGTGCAAAGATCACTTTCACCTTGTCTTCCCGGCTGTTGCTCAGGTTATTTGCTCTTATCCTTTTCATCACCGGGTCAGCATCTGCTCCCTGTAAATAGTGCGTAAGATTTTCGGGTTCAAATGTATTTAGCGAAGAAACGTTTTGCATCCTGTCCATGAGTTCCTTTCTCGGACCGGTGTGATGGGCAGGCACCATAATGAATGCCACAGCTTTTCTGTTAAAGCCGGGGTCCTTGTTAACCTTTTCAAGCGCATCGAGGAAAACGTCAATGCCTTTGTTGCGAAATTCATACCTGCCGCTTTTTGCGATGAGCAGTGTATCATCGGGCAAGTCATCACCTGTCAATGCTTTCGCAACCAGCAATAATTTTTCTCTTGCAAGCTTTCTTCTTTGTTCAAAGGCGCCTTCGTCAGGCACCATCTTGGTTTCAAAACCATTGGGCGTGATGATGTCCGGTTCTTCGTCCAGGAATTGAACACATTCCTGCCCGGTGATCTCGCTCACTGTGGTGAAGCAGTCTGCATATTGCGCTGCACGCTTTTCGAGCGACTGTTTGGCAATAACGTTAAACTCTTTTGCCATCGTGTCGCCATTATATTGTGAGAGTTTGTCGTAAAGCGGCAAACCGTTTCCTGCGATGGATCTTCCCAAAACTGTTGCATGTGTTGTTAGCACCGTTCCGATCTGAGGAACATTTTCATGCAGATATAACACTCCCGTTCCCGTCATCCATTCGTGAAACTGAGCGATGATCTTGTCTTTGAAGGAAAGATGAAACTTGTAAAAGCTCTCGATCACTTTTCCTGCGGCATATCCAAAAAGCGCAGGCTCGATATAATCCCACTGACCTGTGAGTGAATCCACGTGATACTTTGACCAGAGATGTGTGAAGATGTCATCTTTCTTTGCGAAGAAAGGCGTGAAGTCAATAAGCACGGCAATCGCATTGTTGGCGAATTTCCACCTGCCGGTTTTGATGCGCAGGCCTTCGATCTGCGCCTGCTCTTTCCATGAGGCGAACAGGTCATAATCCTCGATAAAGTCAGGATTTTCAGCGCCTTTCCATACATCAGGCCCGATGGTGATATAGCTCTCGCCAAAATCCTGGATGATAGTAGCGGATTTTGAAGCAATAACGGTGTAGATGCCTCCAACTTTGTTGCAGACTTCCCAGCTTACTTCAAAAATGTAATCCGGCCTGGTAATTTTTTCCTCAGTCATAAGGATCAGTTTATGATGTTAGTTTTAGCCTTGGTCTTAGTGGTTTTTTTCACTGTTCTTTTTTTTACGACAGCTTTAGTTGTAACAACATTATCCGCGCAAGCTTCCTGTACACGCAGGGAAAAGTCATTCAACACGTTCATATAGTTGATGAAAGCCCCGTATGGTGAATCGTAAGGATTGAAATATTTGTGAACATCACCATCAGAGAAAAACTTGGTGCACATGTAATAGAAGTGATCGCTGGTTTGAAGATATTCCCAGTCTCTCAGAATATCGGGATCGGAGCAGTTCTTAATGAGCGGTTCGAGCTTGTACAGATTCTCAAAAGCATCATCCTGCAGATCATTGCCAAGCCATGCGCTGACATCACGCTCTTCATCAGCCCAGGAAACAGGGTAGGGAACATGAATCGGTCCGACCGGGTTAAGCTGCTCTATTGCTTCGCCCGGTGTAATGAATCCATAATTGGAGCTTGAGAAAATCTTCTTTGGGAGATGCCGCATAAAATCGAAAATCCCGGTATCCGCCCATTGATGCTCACCAAATGTTTCATAATCCATAAAGAGGTTGATGATCTCTTCTTCCTCGGGCAGCGCATTCAGCCATGCAACAAACTTTTCAGCAGTGAGCGGCCATTCAGACCAACCGCGATTGGAAAAACGAAAAGCGATATCATCACTCAGTCTGAAATTTTTCAGTAGCAGCTTGAGTTTGGGATTTCTTGCATTGCAATACAAGTAGTTCGGGCTCTTCCATCCTAAGATGTGTTTTGCGCCTTCCGTGAGTTGCGCCTTGAATCCCATTTGAGCAACGGTTTCACCGATCTCGTCTGAATAGATCAGCTCGGTGTTTCGGAATACTTTCGGCTGCTGCCCGAACAGCTCATTTATTTTTGAGGAATGTAATTCCGTTTGCTTGATGAATTCTTCCTTGCTTTTCAACGATGACAGGGAGTGCGCAAATGTTTCTCCAAGAAACTCCACACAGCCGGTGTCTGCCAGCTTTTGAAAACTCTCGAGTGTCTGTGGCGAATATTTTTTGAATTGGTCGAGTGCGGTTCCGGTGATCGAAAAAGAAATCTTGAATTGCTTGCCGTATTCTTTGATGAGGTCAAGAAGGACTTTATTGGTCGGAATGTAGCACTTGTTGGCTACCTTCTGCATGATGGAGCGGTTAGCCAATTCATCATAGTAGCTGTGATTACTCCCAATGTCGAAGAAGCGGTAGGTTCTTAATCTGAAGGGTTGGTGGACCTGGAAGTAGAAACAGATGTAGCGCATAACTTAATTCGATGATTCGGTGATTTGATGATGAGATAATTCGATGATTCGATGATTCGATGATCTACGGATGTACGGATATACGGATGTGCTGATAGAAGTCCTTTGATAAACTAAATAACCCGTCATTGCGATCCCGATTGCTGCGCCCGGAGCGTTGGCATCGGGAGAAGACTGCCCGCCAACCCGCATCGCTAACGGCAGGCGGATTCCTCGCTCGCATGGGCTTACCTCACCCCGCCCCTCTCCTGAAGGGAGAGGGAATCCGGACCGTATCTCACATTCCCGAATCGCCATTTTGAACAGATTTGTCATTTTTTTAAAACCATCTTTTTGGAATTATACATCAGCGAATTGATGAACTACTGAATTATAAACTTCTTTCACTTTTGCGGCAGCATCATCCCATTTCATATTCTCCACTTCAGCCTTGCCGTACTTCTCAAACATTCGGTTGATTCCGTTGTAATGCAACAAGCCGTAGATATTATCCGCGATAGCATCAATGTCCCAGAAATCAACTTTGATGGCATGTTTTAAAATTTCTGCAACACCTGACTGCTTCGAAATGATCACCGGCACGTTTGAGCGCATCGCTTCAAGCGGTGAAATTCCGAATGGCTCTGAAACCGAAGGCATCACATAAACATCGCTCATAGAAAAAATACGATCAACCTCCTGTCCTTTCAGGAATCCGGTGAAATGAAATTTAGAAGAGATACGCAATTGCGCAGCCCGCTTCACGATCTTATTGAACATATCTCCAGTTCCTGCCATTACGAATCTTACGTTCTCATCTTTTTGCAAAACACGATGAGCAGCCTCCACAAAATAATCCGGTCCTTTCTGGAAGGTCACTCTGCCAAGAAAAGTTACGAGCTTCTCTTTAAAATTCCGGTCATAGTTATGCCCATTTCCATTTAGCGGCATCACAGCATTATGGACAGTCACCACTTTGTCGGGATGAACGCCATACCGGTTGATAATGATGTTGCGCGTGAAGTTGCTCACAGCAATCACTTTGTCAGCCGCGTGCATGCCTTCACGCTCCATTTCATAAACCTGCTGATTGATGTTTTCACCGGAGCGGTCAAACTCGGTAGCATGAACATGCGCGATGAAAGGTTTCCCGCTGATCTCCCTTGCAGCCATCCCGGCAGGGTAGGTGAGCCAGTCATGAGCGTGGATCACATCAAACTCAAAGGTGCCTGCAAGCCTTGCGGCCACCAGCGCATACCTGGCAACTTCCTTGAAAAGGTCTGCACCATATTTCCCTGTGAATTCAAAGTTGGTATTGAAGATGCTTCGCTCGATGTCTGTTCGTTCCAGAAGGGGAAGTTTGGTAATGCGCGAAAATTCCTCGGCAGATAAATAGGGTCGGAGCAATGATTGCACACCAATCACGGTCAGCTTTTTCCAGAGATCACGATAGATGTCGCGTGAGATGTCAACGAAAACATCACTTGCGTTGAGCAGCTTTATTACGTTGGAAGGCTCGTCACCGAAAACCTTCGGGACAACAAACACCACTTCGACATCATTATGCAATAGCCCTCTCGACAACCCGTAACAGGCTGTTCCCAGTCCGCCTGAAATATGTGGCGGAAACTCCCAACCGAACATGAGGACCTTCATAGGCCTATTTTGCTTGCAGCACCTCCTGTGCTAAAAAATTTGGTGACCGGCTATATCTTCCGAGCAGATAATTGATCCGCAATAATTCGGCTACACTCCATGCTTGTGATATTGCACCGTTAGCGCTGTGTGGCGGGTCGCCATCGAAAACTTCGGAAATCGAGGAAATGCCTTGCTCGGTCATTTCTGCAGCGAAGCCATCATATAATTGTTTGATAAAAGGCACTCCGTCACGGCCATGCACTTTCAGATACCCTTCGGCAAAATGCCCGAGCAGCCACGGCCACACCGTCCCCTGGTGATAAGCGGAATCACGTGTGCGCTGGTCTCCCGAATATCTTCCCTCATAGTTTGGATTTTTCGGTGATAAAGTGCGCAGCCCGCGCGGTGTCAATAGTTCGTTTTTCACTTTCTCCAGAACAGCAGCTTTCATAGAATCGTTCACCGGGGAGAAGGGCAGGGAAGTGACAAAAATCTGGTTGGGCCTCACTGACCAATCCTTTTCATCGCCATTCACAACATCGGCAAGGTAACCTCTTTCTTCATCCCAGAAATTGATGATGAATGAGCTTTCGATCATGCTGGGAAGATGCCCCCACTGATCGAGGAATTTTTCATCATCGGCATGTTCAGCCAGCTTGAGTGAAAAGCAAATTGCATTATACCAGAGCGCATTGATCTCGACAGGCATTCCTGTTCTGGGTGTCACGGGTTTTCCGTCAACGATCGCATCCATCCACGTGAGCGCAACACCGGGATAGCCCGCGCTGATCAGCCCGTTCTCATTCATTTTAATATCGTAATCCGTTCCCTTGCGGAAAGCATCGAGTATCGCGCGCATCTTTGATTTGAAAGCAAACCACACCTTCACATCGCTGTGCGTGAAAAGCGCGTATTGCTGCAGCGTCCAGAAAAACCAGAGCGGTGCGTCAACGCTGTTATAGGAATTTCCCATGTTGGGGAACAGGCCGTTCTTCATTTGTGCCGCCATGGTGTCGAGGGCAGACTTGCATAGCTTTGGCTTGCCTGTAACGAGCGTAAGGCCGGGAAGTGAAATAAAAGTATCGCGCCCCCAGCGTCCAAACCAATGATAACCGGCCACCACTTCGGTTTTCTTATCACGGGTGACGATGAATTGCTTTGCGGAATTGATGAGGCAGTTCTCGAAGTTGCTTCTCGGAACGCGCAGCGTGATCTCCTTATCAAACTGGCTCTTCATTGAGCGGGGATTCATTTCCTCGAGGCTTGCGCTGATGATCACCTGCTCACCCGCTTTAAGCTGCACCTCAAAGAAGCCCGGAGCAAAAAGGTCTTCCTGGAAATCATAACCGCGCTCCTGCTCCTTCAGATATTCAAACCGGTAGTACCAATCGGGATTGGAAACATAATCCGCTTGTTTTGAGGTTTGCAGATACAGATCAGAGTATCCGGAATAAATTCTTGTCTTTATTCCGTTTGCAACATCGGTGTATTTCTTGTTGGCGTAAACATTCGCCTCGCTGAGCTTGTGATAGTTGCGGAAAGCAAGCAAAGGCAAAAGCCTTAAGGTGACCGGTGACTGGGCTTCCTCAAGCGTATAGCGGATCATCACGCAGTCCACATCCGAAAGCAGGATGATCTCCTTTTTCAGGATGATCCCCCCGACATCATAGATCCAGTGCGGAATCGGGTCTGCAGAAAAATCTTTCAGGTATTTATGGCCCTTTGGATGATATTGCCCCGGGTAGCGGTGGATGGCGATGTGGAACTCAGCATCATGCTGGATGAGCGTTTCATCAATGGATGACAGCAGTACATGGTTCTCATCATCAATCTGCGGCTGGGGAGCCACTAATAACCCATGATACTTGCGCGTATGGCAGCCTACAATGGTGGAACTGCAATAGGCGCCCCTTTTGTTGGTGCGCAGCAGTTCCTTATCGAGGACATATTGAAGGTTAACAAGTTTGCTTTTATCAAACTGTATATAAGCCATTAATGCTGAAGTTTTCTCAATTCACCGGATAAGGTCGCCTCCGAATCGCGGTTTCCCAAAAATGCAAAATTTCGCCCTCAATTTTTAGGGTTTGCATTAAAAGGTTGTTAAAAAATCTCCCGGTTCAGGATGACACGGGAATTTGGAAACACCCGGACTTCCGGATAGTACCAGTGTCACCGTATCCAGTATAGGTCAATTTTTTCATTAAGGACGGTGCATTTCTCATGAACAATGGGCCATCATGGCAAAGCGGAAGCATACTGGTGAGTGATGACCGGACTTTCAAACCGCTACGTCTTTTGAAACAACCGAAAGTGGAACGGATTAGCAAGAGCAGGTTTTATAAGGTGCTGGGGTGGCAAGGGGAGATTGCTGGCGCTCCCGCAAGACAGGAAGTCTAACTGCCGGCATCCTTAGTTCCAAGTGACCGCCTTTGGCGGAACACTTGAAGCAGCCGAGGCCTAAAAATCTATGGACTGCGGAAAGGTTGAGTCTTTAGTTTAAGAAACCTGGATATTAAGGTATACGCCATCAGACTCAATCCTGATGAGCTTTTGTTTGTATAAGCCACCAATCGCTTTTTTGAAAACTTTTTTACTCATCTGCAATTGATCGTAAATTTTTTGCGGATCGCTTTTATCCGTCAGGTGGAGTAACCCATTTTGTTCTTTTAACTTTTTCAGGATTTTGTCCATATTCGGTTCAACCTTCCGGTAGCCAAATGGTTCAAGGCTAACATCAATTTTATTGTCTTCTCTTAATTTTTTAATGTAGCCTTTTACATGATCTCCTTTCGAAAGTGGTTTAAAAATTTCAGTGTGATAAAGTAATCCTTCATATTGATCATTGATCAGCACTTTCATTCCAAGCGGGGAGCTTTCCCCGATAAGCAGGTCAACTTCCTGCCCTGGTTTAAGGCTTGTTTCCTCGCGAAGTATTTTTTTAAGGTCCAATTGATTTGGAATTAGAATACAAATAACCGCTTTTTAAATACTTTGTCAAATTGTGGT
>CAYOYI010000151.1:0-6779 GCA_964408105.1 uncultured Chitinophagaceae bacterium
CAACCCCAATCTCAACACCGGTTTATTATCCATGGCTACATGCGGTTCGTGTTCCTCTGGCAATCAGGGAAATGCGGGTGTGCGGGGTGAAGCAAGAGGTTCTAGCGTGAGTAATGTTGGAGGAGTTTTTTTAGGGCCTTTTATAACAACGGGTAATAACGAAATTAAAAATGTAGGCATGTTTTCAGCGGGAGGCGATTTGGCCGCTCTTTTTTTTGGATCAACTTTAGCTGTCGGTGGAACCTATCTTTCTGATATTAATATCAAGGATAGCCTCGAAAACCTGAGCGACCCTTTAGCGCTGCTGGATCAATTACAGCCTAAAACCTTCATATTCAAAAAGGACAGTTTCCCGTATCTAAATCTTCCTGAAGGAAGACACTACGGACTAATAGCGCAACAAGTGGATACCATTATTCCCAGAGTTGGTGGACAGTTTCTCCTTTCCAGAATTTAATGATACAAGTGGAAGTACCTTAGTTGAAGGAATAAGTCTTCGTGCTCTTGATTACAACGGATTGATTTCACTTCTTGTCTCAGGCGTGAACGAACTGAACGAAGATAAAGTCTCCACCACTGCAACTGATAGTAATTACGTTCCAAAATGGAGCTCAATAGCCAACGTACTCCAAAACAGCAACATCTACGACAACGGCACCAACGTGGGCATCGGCATTGCCGATAACCTTGATGGAGCAAGGCTGTGGGTGCTTGGAGAAAACGGGCTGGCAGGCATCTATGCCCAAGGTGATACAATAGGCGCCACCTTCACCGGGGGACAGGCGGGTGTTTACGCCTTCACCGATAGTGTTATCCACGCTCATGCTGGCGTAATAGGAGTTTCAGAAAATGCCACCGTGACCAACATAGGCATCATGGGTAGTGCAGGCGGAGTAGAGTTGCCGGGACCGGAAGACCAGCCGATGAACATAGGCGTAGCGGCCTTCTCAGGAATTCCAACAGAGAATAAGAGCATAGGCTTAGCTGCCAGAGCATTCAGCTCCACATCATTCAATGCCGCAGTGTACGCGGCATCCGAAGAGGAAGCCGACACCGCAATCAACGCAGGCGTCATTGCTTTTGCCGGAGGCTCAGACGGATTCAACGTGGGTGGGTTGTTCGGTGCGGAAGATTCAACGGGCATCAATATCGGTATCTTCTGCTCGGCAGAAGGCTCCGACTCCAACTCGGCAGGGCACTTCGTAGGCAATATCACAGTGACCGGCTCAGTGTATGAAGGCTCATACCAGAAGCTGAAAACCAACATTGCGGATATGGATTCAAGAGACGCGCTTGCCACCATCAACGCGCTGCAACCGAAATCTTATGAATATCGCACGGCAGATTACGATAACCTGTCATTGCCGGAAGGCACGCATCACGGCCTGATCGCGCAGGACGTGGAGCAGGTGCTGCCGGAGCTTGTAAGAACAGTGGTGCAGCCGGAAGTGAAAGGACTGAACGGAAGAATACTCTCTCAAAAGACAGATTATAAGGGCGTGAATTATTCCGGGTTGGTGCCTTACTTAGTGAGCGCAATAAAACAGCAGCAAGCGATCATTGATTCGCTGGAGGCTGCGCTTAACGGAAGGTTGTCGGATGTCGAATCGAAAATGAACAACTGCTGCGGCATGGGCTTCCGCCAAAGCGGAGAGGATTCTGAAAACGGAAGTGAAGAAGCAAACCACGTAACGGTGGAACTTGCCTCACACCGGATCATTGACCTCTCGAAGAACCATCCTAACCCATTCCGGGAAACCACCTCTATCAGCTACGTGATCCCTGACGATGCAGGCAAAGCGCAACTGATATTCTTTGATGTGAAGGGCAGCGTGATCAAAACCGTAGAGTTAGAAAAAGGCTACGGCTCGATAACCGTTCTTGCTCATAACCTGACCAGCGGAACGTACAGCTATTCCTTAGTGATTGACGGGGAGGTTGTTGAAACCAAGAGGATGGTGAAGATGAAGTAGCGAAGGAGCAAGACAGCCTGAATTATATCTATCAGCAAACAGATGCCATCTCAGGGAGAGATGGCATCTTTGTTTCTTACTATATCAGGGCGTAATCGTCACCTGCGGTGACGTCACCTCATTGCTCCAGTTTCCGGCCCGGTCTTTCAGCTTGATTGTAAATGTTGCCGTTTCCTGCGTGGCATTCGGATCTTTCAGAATGATATTTTCCTGAACCACATTCAGCACACCCTGGATCGTGATGCTGGTATCCAATGGTGCAAAAGGCGACAAGTGATAAGGAAATGTAAGCGGGAATCGGTTGTCGGTGACAAACAAAGATGCTGAATCGGCATTTTCAAAACCCACGTCTCCATTGCCATCGAGGTAGCTTATGGTGAAAATCAATTCATCCTGAAACTCCCTGATGGTGGTCTTATTCACGCTGATGAATGTGATCTGCGGAACATCGCTGATCGGAGGGTTCGGCTCCGAGCCGTCATCCTTTTCGCAAGACCAAAAAGCGAGCACCACTCCAATCACTAAAATCAGGCGATTCAGCTTCATGAATTAGACAACGATGAACGAGAAAAGCGTGATGACAAAAAATTGAGATGCTGCATCGGGCAGCTCAGTGTCCTGCGCGTGATTGCCATCGTTGACATACGCCCGGATGTAAACAATATCTCCCACATTAAACATGCTGCTGTTGAAGGTCACGTGATAATGATAAGGCGCGTCAAAGCCATACAAGGTCGGGCCGATGAATGGCAGCAATTCTTCGGTGAGCGTAAGCTCCATTGAATTGCCGAAATCGTAGGGCTTGTTCACCGACATTTTTATTTTGTGGCTGGTAAAATAGTTCGGGAATTGGAAGTCTCCATAACTATCAAGATCATAAAAGCCGATCCAAAGTTTAACATTGTAGTTATGCGGCACGAGGAATGGATAATAAAACAAATCATTATAGCGAATGGAATCCACCCGCATGTTTCCCGCATCGGGCAAATAAGCCAGAAGCCCGAAAGCATTAGGCTGAAAATCCGGGTACATCGGCATCCTGCCCCACATATCGGGCGCACCTGATAAAATCCAGTTCTCGATAAGCGACATTTCCTTTGCGTTCAAAGGTTGATCGTAGAGCGGCATTCTTCCCAGCACCAAGTCTTTGGTTGTAAGTCTTTCATGCAGCCAAGACTGGTTTGTGTCACCGGGCAAAACCCGGAACGTGTAAAAAGAGTCATCATAGAATTTCACCACCGGATGAAAAACCAACGTGTTGTAAGCGCTTTCAACCGTCCTGAAGTCCGGCTCAAAGGAGCCGTCATGACACGCAGGAACTCCGCATTTTTTTTTAAAGATGTAGGTGTAAAGTCCCAGAAAATTTGCTGAATCAATCGGCACCGGTGGCACCACATGGTTGCTGTAATCAATCGTGTCGTAAGGGTTGAAAGGAGTGTCGGGGGTGTTGGTTTGAATGATGTCCTCAGTGCATGAGTGAAGGAACAGCGCAACCATTCCGGCTACAATTCCAATCACAATAAGATTTCGGCTGATACTTTTTACCATTCAGACAAAGGCTTCATTTAAAATCCTTCCCGGCAGGTAACCGCTGGGAATAGCGCTATCAAATCCCAGGATGTGCGCGATGGTTGGCACTATATCAATGCTTTCACCCACAGGATTGGCAACACTGCCGATCACCTGGTTTTGTTTCACCTTTCCCGAAGGACCAACAATAAGCGCGAACGTCCTGCGGGAATTATCATCGCTGGTATGGTCGTAGGCAGCCAGCCCGTTCCCATCGCGCAGGTTGTTGGGGACTTCGTTTCTTCCGTGCTCAGGCATACAGATCATGATGGTGTCATTTGCAAGCACCGGATCGCTTTGTATCTTGTCCCAAAGCCAGCCGATACCATAATCCGCTTTGTGAAGGAAATCTATATACAATGAGAAATCGGAGTGGCAGACATCGAGGTTAAAAGTGTTGATCACAGTCAACTCCGGCTTGAATGCTTTCAGCACCTGCCAAGCGGCTGAAATATTCACCAGGTCGCCATTTAAAGTTTGAAAGCTTCCGCCCGGTGTTGCGGCCTCAAAAGGAATAGTAAGATCAACGATGCCTTTGATAAAGCCTTTGATAGCCTCCCTATCCTGTACAGTATTCTGAATTCCCGGAAGATTGGAAGCTTCTTTTTCAAAATTGCTGTCGAGGAATGCTTTCAGCTTGTAGATGCGGTCAACATCATCGGGCTGATATTTTTCGGCTGCGGTCAAATACTCGAATCCAATGTCGCCAAACATCGTTGCCGGGCGCATATAATTTGCCCCATACGCAGCACCGTATTTTGAGTCACGGCTGTAATTCAAGGAAGGGTACGGACCTAAGCCTTCAGAAAGCCACCAGCAATTGATCGCACTTTTTGCCGGGTCGGTATGCTTCCGGTAATATTCAAACACCGTAGGGTATTGCGGATTCACATTCAGGTTCAAACCGGTATCCGTGTAGTTTCCCGTTATGGCAACGGTGTGTCCGTTGTAATGGCCTGTTGGTCCGGTGGTGTAGCGTAATTCTTTGAATAGCGTTCCTCTTTGTTGCAATGGGGTGGCCAGTACAGGCGCCCAACGGTCGTAAACCACATTCGCTCCCGGGCGACTCCCGGTCAGCATATTTTCCATCACATTACCCTGTGTCGGTGCGCCCTGGTATGCGAGGTAGGCCTGCTCGACTGATTCCTGGTTTCTGATCCCTCCGGCAAACAAAACGAACACGACATGGTTCACTACCCTGCTGCCCGTGGATGCAAACAGTCTGCCTGAGGGAAGTATGTATGGGATAGTGATTGCCCCGGCTGCAAGTCCTGATTTTTTTAAAAAACTTCTTCTTCTCATCAGTAGAAAAGATATTCGTTTGACAATGCGAATGATGAATAAACCAAATCAGGAGTCATTCCAGGATCGTTCTGGATCAGGTTCTTTAAGAAGTAACGTTCATATTCCGTTGGATGCCTGAGGAAAAAACGGATATAAGTTTCGTCAATGAATTTATCGAGGTCTTGCCGCATCTGAGCATCGGTGGGCACCTTTACATCCGTGTCGTTAAGATATGAACTCATGATAAGTTCATTGAGCAACTGCTTGTCCCCGCTGCCTAAAGCTAATTCTGACATTTTCAGCAACTCGCTGGATGGAATGGTTTTCTTAAAAAGGTCAGCGTACAAAATTGAGATGTATTGATCGCTGGATTTTTGCTTGGTTTTTTCTGCGCTTGAAGAATAAACCGCCACGGTATCGAGATCATAGATCACATTATCGTATATGGTATTCTCAATAATCTCCTTTTTGCAACCTGCAAACGAGGCCGCAATACAAAGCACCAACAATAGCCCTTTGAGGTAGTGTCTTCGATTCGTCATTGCGTTCCCGATAGTACTGCTTTCTGCGTGAGCAGCGGGAGAAGCAACCCCCCTTCGATAAGGAAATTGCTTCGGTCGCAAAGCCTCCCTCGCAATGACGACTTTATCAACTGAAACTTTACCCGTTTTTGAAAAGCTAAAATCCGGCATACTCCTGAGATTTTATAACCAGTTCTTGCAAGGACTTTAAATTTCCATCAGTTTTTATCATTTGAATTCCGGCAGCAGCTTCCTGTGAATTAGGTTTCCTCACCAGCAGGCTTTGATAAACATCCGTTACTAATCCCTGAAAAAATTCGTCAACATTCGTAATAATCAGCACGAAATCACCTTTGCTGTTCCCGTCTTGCAGAAATATTTGCCCGGTACCTCCGTCAACGATCTCAATCCCATTTGCAAGTTCTGCATCGGTAGGTTTTCTCTTCAGCAGGCTCTCAAAGCATGAAACGACAAAGTTCAACGAGCCCATATTTATTTCGTCATAAAAGTAATTGTAGATGAAACGCTGATAAAACCTAACGATGTCGATTGTGCCTGACCGGAGGTCATGCCTTGCACTCAGCAACCTGTCGAATTTGTAAATCTCAAGCGCCAGTATCTGTGCTTCAACGAATTCCCCGTTGTTGTAATAGAAGTCTGCCAGATAAACGAACTCTTCCCTTTCATTAATGATCTCAAAGCTGTCAACTCCCTCTAGGAGATTAGAGCTGGTAATCTCAAAAATGCGGTCGTAATAATTAGCTGAATTAAGTACATCTTCGATTACCTCGCCCCTCGAGCTATCGCTAAGGTCGGAATTAATGAGCTTATTAAAAGCATCATTCAATTCACTATCGAGCGGCTCTAATCCGGTAAGGTCAATGTATAGTTTATTGATGTAGCTTTTTACCTGCAGGGAGGTTACTCCATTATATGGCGGGATCTGGTTGCTGTCAATCACCAGATTCTCATGAACATCGCGTTCTATTGGTTCTTTTTCACAGGAGAAAAAGCCGATTGATAAGCTAACTACTGCTAAAACCGGGATTAAAAGGCGCATGAATCCTCTTGACAAATTAAGGCACCAAGATAGTCAAAGAAACTAACCCTCACCATTAACGATTTAAACAGGAAGCGAGCATGCTTATCTTTGCCTAAATTTTACATGCGTGGTCTATCTGACTCGAAAAGAACATTTTAATGCGGCTCACAGATTAAGGCGTGATGACTGGCCGGATGAGAAAAATGCTGAAGTTTTCGGTAAATGCGCCAACAAAAACTGGCATGGGCATAACTACGATCTCTTTGTTACGGTCAAAGGCGATCCGGATCCTGAAACCGGATTTATCATTAATGCGAAAGATCTTAGCAAACTAATTAAGGAGAAGATTGTTGATAAGTTGGATCACATGAATCTCGACCTTGATGTTCC
>CAYOYI010000151.1:6879-9056 GCA_964408105.1 uncultured Chitinophagaceae bacterium
ACGAAATACGAATGACGAATGCCCAATTAACGGATAACTGATTAACCAATTAACCACATGAGAGAAGACGACCTTGATTTTGAGATCAACTACCGCCAGGAAAACCTCTACAACGAGGAAAAAACAAAACTGCTCAGCAATCATTACAGACACATAATAGAGTCGCTTGGCGATGACACCTCGCGTGATGGTTTGCTCAAAACTCCTGAACGGGTGGCAAGAGCAATGCAGTTTCTGACTCAGGGTTACGAATCCGATCCCTATGAAATTTTGCGCTCGGCCGTGTTTGACGAAGGCCATAGCCAAATGGTGATCGTGAAAGATATCGAGCTTTATTCAATGTGCGAACACCACATGCTGCCGTTTTACGGACGCGCGCATGTGGCATACATTCCTAACGGCAAGATTGTAGGCTTAAGTAAAATTCCCCGGGTGGTGGATATTTATGCAAGAAGATTGCAGGTGCAGGAACGGCTCACAACACAGATACGGGATTGCATCAATGACACTTTAAAACCTCTCGGTGTTGCTGTAGTAATTGAAGCAAATCACCTTTGCATGATGATGCGGGGCGTACAAAAACAAAACTCTGTTACTACTACTTCTGCTTTTGTGGGTGAATTTGAAAAGCAGGCAACCCGTGACGAGTTCATAAATTTGATCTCTGCGAAGCTGAGTTAGCAATCCGGAAGGACAAGTGACGGGGCACCAGTGTCGCGGAGAAACCGTTTAATCCTTTACCTTTTTAAACACTTCCGTTAAATCAACGGTTAATTCAGGGAAAATTTCCGAGGTCAGCGTTTCTCCTTCCGCAAGGGGTGCAAGGATTTTGAATTTGCCCGATTCCCAAACATTAACGGTAATGTTTCTCTGCTCTGGAGAAACAATCCAGTATTCCCGCACGCCATATTCTTCATACAAATCGAACTTAAGCTCACGGTCTTTTTTTGAAGTGGCCGGAGATAAAATTTCCACTATCAGATCTGGCGCACCCACACAAACCGAATTTTTTGATCTTTGAAGCATCGCAAATCACACATAAGTCAGGCTCAATGATGTTTTCTGTTTCCTTATAATCCTGTCCGGGTGTTACAAGGTAAACATCAAATGGCGCAATAAACACCTCACATGGCTTGCCTGAAAAAAGCTTGTAAAATCTGACATGCAACTCCCCTGCTATACGCTGATGATTGCTTGTAGGAGAAGGCGACATCCTGAAGACTTTCCCGCGTATCAGTTCGACCAATTCGTCCAATTGCCAGTTCAAATAATCCCTGGCTGTATAAGTACCCGATAATTCAGGTTCTTCAAATTTTAGAGGTTTCTCGCTCACGATAAGAACAATTTAGTCAAAGGTTTCAAAATTCACAATGGCCACGCATGTATTCATTTCCCATAACATAACCTGTGCTCCGATTTTTATAGGAAGTTTACTTTTGTTTGCAAATAGTTACTTGCATGAAAGCCTTCCTCTTCCCCGGACAGGGCAGCCAGTTTGCCGGAATGGCAAAAGACATTTATGACAAACATTCCATAGTTCGAGAGCTTTTGGATCGTGCGAACAACCTGCTTGGGTTCAGTATTACCAGCACCATGTTCAATGGCCCGGAAGAAAAACTGAAGGAAACCGTCATAACACAGCCTGCGATTTTTCTTCACTCTGTGGCTTTAGTAAAATTGTCCGGGAATAATTTTAAACCGGATATGGTCGCAGGACATTCTCTTGGAGAATTTTCTGCTTTGGTCGCTAATAGAGTCCTTACTTTTGAAGACGGGCTTAAATTAGTTCACGAGCGAGCGCAGGCGATGCAGGAGGCTTGTGATGCCGCACCGTCAACTATGGCTGCCATTATCGGGCTTGATGATGAAGCAGTGGAAAAAGTGTGCGCGGAATTCAAGGATGTAGTGCCAGCAAATTATAACTGCCCCGGCCAATTAGTGGTCTCCGGTTCGGTGCAGGGCATAGAAAAAGCCAGCGGAAGATTAAAAGAGGCAGGCGCGCGCATGGTAGTGCCGCTTAAAGTGGCAGGAGCATTTCACTCCCAATTCATGGAACCGGCACGCAAAAAATTAGAACAAGCAATCCTTCAAACTCATTTTCACAAGGGCACTTGCCCGGTTTATCAAAATGTTGACGGAATGCCTCATAAAGACCCGAGGGATATTCAACAGAATCT
>CAYOYI010000152.1:0-8992 GCA_964408105.1 uncultured Chitinophagaceae bacterium
ATCATCAAACGTATTCTGGATATTACTGATACTGGTATTGGTATGCGTGAACGTTCCGCTGGAGAAATAAAAGTCTGAGCGGAAGGTGTCGCCAACTACGGACACATATTGCGGTCCGCCACAATTCCAGCACATTGCTTTGCTTCTGGCTTCATTGACGGCAAGGTAGAAAGTTCTGGAAACGATATTGTTTACAGATTGCCCGTCATTGGCGGTAATCGTAAAATCCTGGAAGCCATAAGCATCAGGAATTGAAATAATATCCACCTGTCCAGTATTGATGTTGAATGAGATGCTTGCAAACGGCACAGAGGACGGTGAGAGTGTGTAGGTCACCACCTGGCCTTCTTCTCCAGGGTAAATCGGATCAGGCGTTACGGTAACTGTTCTGGTTCCCGCGAAATTTTTCACCTCTGCAACGTTTCCGCTCAATGAGAAAGCAGGAGGATGGTTTGCGCTTAAATCCGGAACGATACAGATACCTGATATTTTTGCTTTGTTTATCACAGAGTTGAATTGAATATTCATCACTCCGTCAGTGACCGAAATATTGCTGAACTCGCGCATAACGGCTTTTTCGGCTCCGCCTGCTTGCACAAAAATGTCAAAGTAGCTGAGTACTTGTGTGCCTTCCAAAGACACATGGAACACTCTGCTTCCCGCACCGCCTGTTGCATTTCCGCCTGTAGCTCCAAAATAAGTTTCGGCAAAGTATAATTTCACCTTGTAAACACCATTGGCAATCGGGATGTTATAGCTGAAAGCGGTAGCATTACGTTCAGATTTGAAAATGACATCATCGAATGTGCCGCCAAAATCCGCTATGCTCTCATTAGAATATGTCAATGTACCACCGGAGAAGTGAAAATCTGATTTGAAAGTGTCACCGGTCACCGCAATATATTGTGAGCCGCCACAATTAAAGCAAAGGGCATTGCTGGTTGCGTTATTAACTGCGAGATAGAATTGCTTGGCGGCAAGATTATTCGTGCTTTGCCCGTCATTGGCGGTAATGGTAAATATTTTAAATCCGGTTGAGTCTGGCTTTGAGGTGATGCTCACTGCTCCTGTGCTGCTATTGATTGAAACATTCGCAAATGTTACTGAAGGCGGAGACAACGTATAAGTTACGTTTTGACTTACCTCATTAGATGGAACTGGATCTGGTGTTACAGTTACGGTTTGTGTTCCTCCGAAATTTTTCAACACAGTTACATTTCCGCTGACGCTGAAAGCCGGAGCGTCATTTAAAGGATTGACGGTTAGCGTGATCGATTGGCTGTAAGTGTTGTTATTAGCTTGTCCGTCATTAGCAGTAATTGTAAATTCCTGAGTTCCTGATGCATTAGGTTTTGCAGTGAACGAAACATTGCCAGTTGCAGAACTAAAGGAAACGTTGGCAAAACTTACAGAAGTAGGGGACAAGCTATATGTTGGAACCTGCCCTTCTTCACCAATCACGAGCGGCAATGGAATAACATACACTGTTTTTGTTCCGGTGAAGTCTTCATCAACTGTAACATTTCCGGTTGTGTTGAAAGCCGGTGGAATGTTCAAGCCTTGTGCGAGCCAGCGAATAGCCGCGTCAAACAAGCTCCATCCATTAGATGTGAGCAATCCGGCTCCCTGATCATGCAGGAAGAAGCCAACACGTCTTGCAGGAGCGACAAGTCCCTGCATGGAAGCCCCCTGGTCGTAACCGTAAATGGTGAAGTTGTTTGCATTACCTGATGATGCTGCGACTTTAATTGCACTGCTGCTTACGTTGGCATTGTGAATGATATTATCATTAGCTGAGTAAACAATCACCTGGCCGGTTGGAAGACCTGCAGCCATTGAATGTGTGGAATTGATAATCTGAATTTTATTGGAGTTGGTTGCCGTGCTTGAACTGTTGGTTGTCATCTTAAGATCATCGGACAGCGCAGGTTCCCAGTTCATTAAAGGCACATTCACGTTGGTCAACTTTGTGTTGACATCACTTGAGTTAATGGTGGAAGTAACTACAATAACCTCTTTCCCGTTTGCACTGCTTGCCTGCACCGCAGTTCCTGTAATTGAGGTTACCTGGAATCCAAGACCTTCCAATCTGGTCTTAACCGCTAGATCTGCCGTAGATAAGTTGGTGTTTCCAACCACTAACAATGCATCACCGATAGTCGTATTTCCAATGTTGGTGTAATTGGTTGCCCAGCGAAGCGCGGCATCAAGAAGATTCAATCCATCGCTGGTGAGATTTGAAGCACTCAAGTCATTCAGAAAAAAACCAACTCTGCGTGCCGGTGCGTTCATGTTCACCATTTGGGTGTTGTTATCGTAACCGAAAATTGCTATTTGCGTTGAATCTGAAACAGTGGTGGCTATTATGGCTGCGGCAGGCTCGGGTTTCCCCCAAACTATTTTATCTAATGTTGTGTAAACAGTCTTTGTTCCATTGGTTAAGGTTCCAGCCAATGGATGCGGAGCACCCTTAAGCACGATTTGAGTTTGGTTGTTGTTTGATCCAAACTTTGACGAACTGCCGACCGTCATCTGAAGATCATCCATAAGATTTGGCTCACAGTTGATCACCGGCACACCTACGTTTGTAAACTTGGTACCAACATCAGTTGAGTTCACAGAGGAAGAAATAAATATCAGATTCATTGCCTGACCGGCAACGGTTGTAGCCTGGCTGCCTGACATTACGGTCACATCATATCCTAATTGTGCAATACGATCTTTTATGGCCTGATCTGCTGAACTCAGCACGGTGTTGCCAACTACTAACAGCGCCTTTGGCGCTCCAAAGCCTTCATCAATTACTCCATTACAGTTGTTGTCAACCCCGTCTTGTACTTCTACACCTGAAGGTTTGATTGCAGGATTTGTGTCATCGCAATCTTTGTTGTTCAGTACATAGCCTCCGGGTTGAACAACCGAATAAACAATATCATTAGAATTTCCGAACAGGTCGCCATCATTGTCGGCAAACCATGCAACTTCGATACAAGTGATTTGCGAAGCCGAAGGTAAATCGGTAGTAGCCTGTGCAGTGGTGACCGGATCACGATATAAGATGAACCTATCGAGCATTACCAGATTTGCCCTGGCTGATATATGAATTTCATAAGTGCCGGGAACATCGAAGTCAACATAAACATCATGAGGATTTTCCTCTACAGCAGCAGTTTGATACGTCCAGGTGTTAGGATGGTTTTGATAAATCTTGAACCAGCCGATCAAAGGACCTTTATCATATCCCAACTGAAATTTTCTTGCTCCGCCATGGGGGAATTTAAGCCAGTAGTCATTGTTGTAGTTCGACAAGGGCCCGTTGTTTCTGGCGCGGTGCTGAAAACGATACCTGCCGGGGTTGGTGATATTTACTTTATAAACTATTAACTGATTCCCCGGATTGTTTAAATACTCCGGTCCTTCATAGCGCAGGAAACCAGTGCCCGTATATCCGTTTACATCGGTAACAAACTTCCAGTTCGCAGGCCGGTTGGTCGCGATCTCGCACTCCATAACTAGCAACCCTTCATCTTCGGTTGGATTTACTTCACAAGGTATGGTTTCCACACACTCACCGGTAAGTGAAATATCTATTGGTCCATTAGCACCGGTGTGTTCGATATGGATAGATGCATTTTTAACTCCGAGTGATAGCGGATGAAACTCCAGGTTAAGTGCTAACTGCTGATTAGGTGCAATAGAAACTGGCAGATTAGGGAAATTGGTTATTTCATAATTTACTGTATCGTTAAGGGTAATCTCATTTATAATTAAAACCTGATTGCCCCCGGTGTTAGATAAATTAACGGAAGATGTTTTTGTATCGGTCAGCACTACAAGACTAAAGTTTTTGTTTGTCGTGCTGGGTTGCAGATTCCCCTTGGTTATGATCGTTTCCTCAGCCGGAGTCGGATTGAAGAAGTAAAAAACTTCCTGTGAATTGATTTCATCATTCCCTCTTATTTTACTTCCGGCAGCAACATAGATTCCCCCATTCGAGACTATGGCTTGAGTGCCGTGACGTCCCTGATTCAGAGGTGCAACTTCACGCCAGGTATGATTAATTATATTCAGCGCTTCTGTTTCATCATGAGCGTTCGCGGTCGCTCCGCTTTCACCGCCAATAACAAGGATTTCGTTTCCGAGCAATGCAACCGAAGCGGCAGCTCTTGGAGTCGGAAGATCGCCTGACGGAGAAGATAATGAGGTCCATACACCGTTGGAAATATCATAAATATCAACTTGCGGAACGGTGGCGTTAAACGTACTTCCACCAAAGCCCGTTTTTCTTCCGCCAATGCAGTATATCTTATCATCAACCAGCGCCACGCTGAAGTGATCCCTTGCCCTTGGGGCATCAGCCAGCGTTGTCCAGGAATTATTAATCGGATCGTACACATCGAGCCAGGGAACCCATCCGTCAATGTGACCATTCTGAATTCCGCATACCACATATATCTTATCGCCATATACAACACAGCCTGCAGCTCCGCGCCTGCGGTTTGCAGGTATAGTCGGGCCTACTGTCCATGTGTCACCGATAGGATCATAGATATAAATATTCGGAAGTGGCGTTTCGTTTGGAAAGTTTCCGGTGAATGCGCACATAGCATAGATCAATCCGTTGTATTCAACAGCCTGGAAGTGATGAATTTGTACCGGAGGTGCAGAACGGCTTGCCCATGAACTATCTGAAGGATGATAACATTGCACGGGTTTTATGCCTCTTCCGCCCATCAAATAAAACTTATCACCGGCATGTACATAAGAACATTCGTGACGGGCGGTCGGATGAGTGGTTGAATTGATCGTATGCCAGCTGCCCGTAACAGTTGACTGGTCATAGTAAACTTTAATATAATCCCAGGTAGCAGGAAAAGGAGTGCCCGGTCCATTTGACGAAGAAATGATACCAACAGCAAGGGCATTTGGAGAAACCCAGCTTGCCGGAATTGATATTGCAGGACCTACATTGATCGGATTGCCACCGTTTATTGAATAACTCGGCTGCACCATCAAAGTGGACGGATTAATATTGAAGAAAAAGTCAACGAAGCCGGTATTCAGTATTGGCGCAGAATAAACTGTTCCTACCGGAGAACCGCTTACTTCTTTTAATACCTGTATTCCACCTGCGCCATTATTTGAATGACAGATTATTCTCAAGTAATTATCCTGATCACCAGTACCGATGTACATACCCATGGACTGATAATTCACGGGAGTGAATCCCTGATATGGGCCCATCACACGGGTCTGCACGATATAATTCCACTGTGTGTTGCTGATATTCACACCGAATTGAAAAGCGTGCTCCTGGTTATTGGTAGCGCCAAAAGCCTCACCTTCTGAGACGGCATCAACCGTGAATTTCAGGGCTGCACCGCCCACGGTCATCCCAACCGGGTTATACAGATTCTTGTAATTGGAAACACCGTTTATCATCAGCCCCGTGAATCCCCAGTTTTCTATACCGCCATCTTCCGAGTTGTCAAAGTCATAGTTAATAGGAATGGGTGTGTTCATCCCATTGGAAAAGTCGAGAGCGAATTTGTCATTGACATCATTGATCCCGTCATTATCATCATCTGCATCAATGAGATCAGAAACAAAGTCATGATCGAAGTCTTGCGGGATACTTGCAGGAGAACACGGATCAGTACCGTTTTGGGTTTCGTCTCCGTTTTTGTATCCATCACCATCCGAATCTACCAGCATGCTGTTGAAATCACCTGAACAGGTAGGAGCATCGGTTGGCTCAAAGATGGTGATATTACCAGCGCCATAAGTCACCGCCCAAATGGTGCCAGGGAAAATATCATTGTCGCCCTGAGCTATTACGTCAAGAGGGGTGGTGCCAAAATTTGAAGCCAATACAGTTTTTCCGCCTGAAACCAGCGCATCACCTGTCGCATTAAGCTGGAACCTGTATAACTTTCCATTGAAAGCAGCAGCGATCAGGTTGCCCTTCATAGCATTGTTGAAATTTGATGCGGTATATTCGCAAAGACCATTCGTTGAAGAACATACATCGGAAATTTGTCCTGCTTTGCTTCCCTGGGGAACATAAGTACACTCGGCTGGGTTTTCCATGCCCAATGGAATTGGTGTCTGAGGGTTGGTTGGGTTAAAAGTGTTGTTACGATTCGCACGGGTTGGGTTGGGACTTCCGGCATAATGTCCCGGTCCGCTGACATGGATAAGCACATCGCAATAAGTTAAACCAGGTTCGCTTTGTTGATTGCTGCAGTTGATCGGTGGGCCACCCCAACCTGCATTTGGACCATTGTCAAAGCTGTACATTTTGCCGGATTCCGTTATAACAACATCATAATTGTTTCTCCAGCCGGGGGAATAGATCTGTACCGGCCCACCTGCAACCAGCATAGCCTGGTTCTTTCCGTTGTTTCCGCCAAAGGGGTCGTTGTTGTCTTCAAAGCCGGGAACAGCGTTTACGTTGTTTCTGTTTTCGTCATCCAAGGTGGGAAGGTCATAAGTTGCTTCCCCAATGGCGTTGAGGTCAACTTTCAGAATTGCAGTAGAGTAAGCGTATTCCGGCAACATCACGAAGTTGTTTGACGGAGCACCCATATTGGTATTGCAGCCTTGTGCTACATAAAGACAATTATTCACTTCATCAATCGTCAATCCGTTGATCGCGTGGTTTTCCTCGGAACGCGGTAGTCCCCTGACGAGATCAAGTTTTACCCACTCTGAGCCATTCCAGGTGAGGCGAGAGATCATGCCGGAGTTAGTATCAAGATTCAAGTTCTCGGCATTGAATCCTCCCCCAATTCTTGGATCACTTGAGGTAACATAGATAACAGGATTGGTCGGAGTTCCAACAACTAAAATTCCAGTCACCTGTCTTGTATTAACTGTTGGCGCCAATGCACCGTCATCATTGTGATTGGGGATTTGCTGAATAAGATTAATTACCTCGGTTGCCGTTACCTGGTAGTTATTTGGTGCGTTCTTAATGATTGTATAAGCGAGGATCGCTCCATTTTGCTGAGCCACATACAATCTGCCATCCGGGCCGAACTGCAACGAGGTCGGATTGGCCAATGTTTCACCTGCAAGATTACTTGCTGTAAAACTTACAGTCTGCGCTTGCGCGGCAAGCGAGAATGCGATTGCGGCAAAACAAGTCAGAACAAGTTTTTGAAGGACAGAGAGGGCAGGAGTAAAGATGGTCAATCGCTTCATAGTTGGGTTTGATGATTTAAAAGTTTTTGAGTTCGGGCATACGTATAAAAGCCTGCGCCTGTATCCAGACTACAGGTTAATGATATACTGAGCAATGTAATATGGCAGTTTGGCAGTGTCAATTATTTCCTTCTTTTTCGTAAAAAATCAGCAATAGGGCGAGGTTGCTGGTAATAACAGGTTATCTAATGGCACACTACACCATTAAATCGGGAAGCAATTTTAGCAAAACGACAAGGGGAAGTTGCGCAATTGGTGGAAATCAATTCAATTGATACTCACACCCTTTGCGGAGGTGAAATAAACTGGCGTTTCAGTCAATTAGTCTTAATCAGAGGTGCGGAAATACGATTTGATTTAATGTAGTAAATCCCGGCCGGGAGTCCTGTTAAATCCAGGAGTTCTTTTTTATCGGTAATGATCTGTGATCTTATCAAAGATCCAAAAGCAGAATAAAGTCGAATTTCAGTCACCTGTGTCGGGTCTGTTTCGAGACAAGCCAAAGAGCCGGTGGGATTAGGATAAATTTTTACGTCCAGATTTCTCGAATCATAAGACAGGTTAGTGCCAATGAAATCCAGCAGCATGTAATTCCAAACAGGAGCAAACAAAAGATTCCCGATGCTATCTAATGGCGTGGAAGAAAATATCACAGTTGAACTGTGAGGAGAGCCGCTTACCGAAAGATTGCTGTACAGGCAATGCGAGTCATTAAATGGTGGAGTCCTATTGTCAATTAAAGTAGTGTCATCGGATTGCAACATGCCTAACCCCCTTATGTTTTCGTATT
The DNA here is from genome assembly GCA_964408105.1 of uncultured Chitinophagaceae bacterium. Lineage (GTDB taxonomy): Bacteria > Bacteroidota > Bacteroidia > Chitinophagales > CAIOSU01 > BPHB01. Next base: position 7,997 of record CAYOYI010000152.1, read on the forward strand.
GACGATTAAACGGAACAATTTCATCCTGCAAATGAAGGAATACGAAATGCTTATCTAAAGTTGTAACTCCTGCTTCACGCAGCCAGGGCGCTGAGTTGCTGAAGTAAGTGCTGTAATCACTCGGTCCCGAAAACATTATTACATGGTTTACTGAAAATAATTTGGCGAGATAACAGGCGTGCCCTGAGCCTTGCGAATGTCCGCTAACAAGGATTTTACTCCAGTCAAGAGTCGTTGGTGTGGCTAAATACTGATCCCAGTTTTGGGAAGGGTAGGTAAGGGCTAAATATTGAATGAGCTTTAATGTTCGGGTGTAAATTGAATTCAGAGAATCTACATTTACGGCATTGCTCACCTGCGTTCCGAAACAGATTTCCTGCCGGAATTTATTAAAAGCAAGGCTGTCGGGACTGCCTGCGAGCAAAGTGGTCAAAACTGAATTTGGATAATTCAGGCTGATGGCATCAAAGCCAAGCCCTGCTGCGTGGCGGGTGAAATAGTCATATTGCTTCGGGCTGCTGAATGTGCCGCCAATGAAAAGTAAAAGTTTATTAAGCCTTACAGAAGTATTGTAAGCAACGAAGTGGCTGTCCTGTGCGGCATATCCGGGATCGGTTTGATTTGGCCTGACGAAAAAATCCTGTACCTGGCAAAAGGAGGAAGAAACGATGGCCGCTGTGAAAAGAAAACTTAGCTGAAGGCGCATAAGTAATCACAAGTTACATAACAGCTTAGATTTTTTATTTACTCCTGCTGGTACTTTTTTGTTTTGTCTGCGGCTCCGACTCCGACTCTTCAGATAATATCACCGGCCTGCTGATACTTTCCTCAAGTGAAATAAAAGTTTCAGTTCTCTCAATACCGTCAATCTTTTGGATTTTGTCATGCAGCACTTGCCGCAAGTGCTGTGTGTCGCGGCACAGGATTTTCACGAACATGCTGTAGTTGCCGGTGGTGTAATTCAACTCGATGATCTCTGGTATCTTCTTCAATTGA
>CAYOYI010000153.1:0-8968 GCA_964408105.1 uncultured Chitinophagaceae bacterium
TTCTTGTTAGAAGGCAGGCTTTGTTAAATGGGACTGGGTTTTATGTCATCCCTTCGGGGGTTGGCTTTAAATTACAAATGATTCTATAATAATGACATCCCTTCGGATTTAATACTGAAGGTATGGGTAAGGCATCGCAAACCCCGGAGGGGTGACATAATTATAGAAAAATGGGAATCGGAAAAAGCAAACCCCGAAGGGTGATATAAAATTCGCCTAACTGGTGAAACTTATTCGTTCACCCTGATAAAATCCTCCGCATCATCATAAATCGGCTGGATGACCCATTCACCTTTTTCATTGATAAAGCCCCACTTGCCTTTTACTTCAACTCGGGCCAGGCCGTTGGAGAAAGTTTCTGCATGGTTATATGTTGTTGAAAAAATATAGTATCCCGATTTGTTAATGTAACCCCAAATTCCATTGTTCCTCACGCAAGCTATGCCATTGACAAATTCAAATGCATAATCAAAGACTGCGGGAATAACCATTTTGCCTTGCGTATCGAGATAGCCCCACTGGCCGTTTTGTAATTTAACTGCGATCAATCCTTCTTTGAAATCACCGAGTTGCTTGAAGTTTGGTTTAATTAACCAATTTCCCGCAGTGTCAATTATTCCCCAGTTGTATACACTGCTGACCCTGGCGAAACCTTCAGAGAAATTTTCAGCGTGGTCAAATGTAATTCGACAAATTGGACTTCCTGATTTATCAATAAAACCCCACATATCGTTTTGTCGAACCTGGGCGAAACCATTAACGAAGCTTTTGGCGTGTGAAAATTGAGGCTCAACAACCCATTCTCCCTTTTTATCAATGAATCCCCATTTTCCTTTTACCTCCACAGCAGCCAATCCTTCAGAGAATGGATGACAGTCGTTAAAAAAAGGTTCTATCTTGAATTTAAGAGAGTGGTCAACGAAGCCCCATTTCCTGCCTTCTTTCGCGGGTGCGAGCGTTTCGGAAAATTGTTTGCAGTCAACGAAATCAGGATGCACGATCCATTTACCGCTTTTATTAATGAAGCCGCATCTGCCATATTTCCTGACAATGCCAAGGCCCTCGTTAAAATGTTCAGCATGGCTGAATTCCGGAGGAACCAACATTTCTCCCTTCGAATTAACATAACTCCATTGTCCGTTAATTCTTATGGGAGCCAGACCCTCTTTGAAATAAGAAATAGCATCGGCATCATCTCCGCTGAAAGAGGCAAACCATGACCAAAACGTAGAATACTCTGGTTTAACAACCCATTCACCTTTAGTATTAATATAACCCCATGCCTTTTTATATCGGACGGGAGCAAGAATTTCATCCTTCTGAGCGAAGGCAGAAAGGATAGACGCTCCAAACAGAAAAACTAACAGGGTTCTCATAGTCAACCTATTAAAAAATTAACCGCATTCTTCATCACTTTCACCTCCATGGGGCCGTATCCGGCAAACTCGCCATCCATGTCAATGGTGCATTCTTCGAGTGGCTCTATTTTGCAAAATGAAGAATCGAGATATTGCACTTCAGGATGATCCATCATTTCACCGCGCCTTACTTCACCCTGGTGTTTGATATAATCGAACAAGCTCACATTGGCGAGCAAGACGATTTGCATTTTCCCGTCATCGGGGGAAGCTTGTGGCGCAATGCACAACCCGCTTCCAAAAAATTTTCCGTTTGCCATCACCACGAGCAGCACTTTCCCTTCCCATGAAAAATTCTCGGCAGTGATCCTGACCTTGCGATGCTTGTAGTCGAGAAAGGTCATCACGATGGCTTTCACGTAGCTGAATTTGGAGCCAAGCAGTTTGCTGCTTTGATTCACCCTTTGCGAAACATAACCCCCGATACCAATGTCTCCGATGTTTATGAAGTATCGCTCTGTATTTGAGCGGTTTGTATCAACATAACTTGCATGGCAGCAGTCAACGGGTTTGACAGAATGTGATTCGAGCAACCTTGACAATTGTTTAGGATCAGGCGTGATACCGATGGTTTTGCAGAAATCATTTCCCGTACCCATCGGAAAAACTCCGATGGCTGACTTGTTCCTGATTCCTTCATTGCAATTCATGTATCCGTTAGTGACTTCATTCAGCAGGCCGTCACCGCCAACTGCAATAGCATATTTAGCGCCAGCGGCAAGTGCCTGTGACGTAAGTTCAATCGCATGTCTTGAATGGGTAGTTTCTAAAAACTTTGGCAGGAAATCTTTTGGCAAAAACGAGGTTATCTTTTCCCACAGTCTTTCTTTGCGCTTTATTTTCCCGTGAATAATGAAGGCAACTTCTGTCATGAGATGATAGATGTGAGAAGTTAGATTTTAGATGTTGTGGTTAACGAGGCATCAAGGATATTACGATAGGCATCAATTTCCATTTTGAATTCCTCATCACTCCAACCGCATTCCTTTTTCATTATGTCCGCAACTTTTCTGATCACCTGCTCTTTCTGTTTGCAGGCGTTCAATACGTATGTAAGCGATAGTCGTCTTGTCATCAGGTCGTCAAGATGATAGCATTGACGGTAGCGAATGTAATAAACTACCTCTGCAAGTGTAACATCAAAATCGGCATGGAGCAATGCAGCCAGTGAAAGGTCAGCTTTTGCGAGTGAAAAAATCTCATGAGCCTTATCAAAAAAGATTTCCCTGATGCGGGTTACAAATTCATCAGGTAATGTTTCAGACGAATCAGCTTCTGGGATTTTATGCTGAGCCAAAGATGAAGCAGAAGGCCTGTGTTTTTTCAAAAGCTCCTGTACCAATGAGGTGGCCATGGAATGAAAGCTCGTGAGCTTGCCTCCCGAGATGTTCAAAATAAAATCCTTTTCCCACCAGATGGAATAATCCCGCGATCTGTTGCTGCTGGATTCCTTGCCTTTGAGCAGAGGGCGCAAGCCGGAATAAACGAACAGAATATCGGAGTAGTTGAAGTTCATTCCGGTAACGAATTTGTTCAGTGAATGAAGGAGGTAATCAATGTCAGCCTGTTGATGATCTGGACGGTTGATATCTCCTGAATAATCTGTATCGGTGGTTCCGAAGATGACAGAATCATTTTCCCACGGGATGGCGTAATTCATGCGCTTGTCACCGGCATAAGACGGAACGATTACAGCGGTTTGAATCGGAAAACGTTTCTTTGAAAGAATGAGATGAACGCCTTTGCTGGGAGCGTTATGTTGATTAGACTTTCCGGAGAACATTTTAAGAACTTCATCTGTCCAGACTCCGCTCGCATTTACCAGATATTTAGCCTGAAAACTTACCTCGCGATTTTCGATGTGATCGGTGCAATTAATTTGTATTCCTGAATTATTTTTTTTAATGCCATTTACCTCGCAATAGTTAGCCGCGAAAAAATGATTTGATTTGATCGCATCATCAATCACCTCATTGCATAATCGCGCATCGTTCGTGATGGCATCGAAATAAATGAAACTACCTTTCAGATTTTCATCCCTGATATTTGGCAGCATTTTAATCGTGTCCTCTTTTTCGAGAAAACGATAGTCGGGTAATTTATCCTTCCCACCAAGGAAATTATAAAGAGCAATTCCCGGATAGTAGAGATATTTCGTTTCATAAATCGGGAACAGAAACGGAATTGGTTTTACGAGATGCGGATACGTTTCAAGAAGGTAGTTGCGCTCTTTGAGGCTTTCCCTGATCACTTTAAATTGCCCATGCTTGAGATACCGTATGCCTCCATGGATGAGCTTCGCAGATTTGCTGCTGGTGCCGCTGGCGAAATCACCTTTGTCGAGGAGGAGACATTTATAACCCCGCTTACTTGCTTCATTCAAAATTCCCGCACCGGTGATACCGCCACCGATGATGATGATGTCGAAAGCTGTTTTTGAAATGGCATCAATGTCAACCCTGCGCTTCATCGAACAGTTTTCCGGGATTCATGATGTTGTTGGGATCGAGATGCTTTTTGATCGCCTTCAATAATTTCTTTTCTCCATCACCGGTTCGCTGCAGATACCATTTTTTATGATCCGCACCGACTCCGTGATGATGACTTACAGCCCCTCCGGATTGAATAATAGCATCGGTAACCAATGTTTTATAGTTAAGCCATTGCTTTTCTTCATTCCCTTTTTCCTGCGGGGCGATCATCGTGAAATACAAACAGGCTCCTGATTCATAGACATGTGAAATGTGGCAGAATAACAAGCCTCCAACATTATAAAAGTCACTTTTCTTCAGTGATTCTTTGACTGAGTTATAAAGCGAATTCACATTGCTCCAATAGGCAATCGTTTCAAAAGTGTCAATCATCACACGATGCTCAACAAGTGTGTCGCGCAAATAGGGTAGAGTGAACCGGTGTTCTTCCCAATTGCCTGCTGCAGATGAAGGCAGTAAGAAAGCATTTCTTGATTTGAGGAAGCTGTAGGCCGCTCTCGCCAAAGTTTTGTCGGCATCATTTCTTATGGCGAAGCGCATCATTAAAATACAAGGCTCTGTGAATCCCTTTCTTTTTGCTTGTGATTTAATAAATGAACTCACCAGTTTCTTCAACCCGGATGATTCTGTATTACGCATGGTTGAAAACAGCTTTGTTTCGAGTGAATCGGAGAGTCGAAAAATTCCCGGATGAATTCCCCGCTGAATTAATTCACGAACGGTTTCTGCTCCTTCATTGAATGATTTAAAAAGTGCTACCGTCCATTGATATTTTGATGGCAGCTTATGGATTTGAAGTTTGGCCTGCGAGATGATGCCGAGCGTTCCTTCAGAACCGATGAACAAACGGAAAGTATCAATGCCGCTTGCATGATGGGGAAAGTCGGTTGTTTCAATTATACCGTTCGGTGTGACAGCTTTCAATCCCAGGATCATGTCTTCTATTTTCCCATATTGGCCTGACTCCTGTCCGCCAGAACGCGTTGATAGCCATCCGCCCAGAGTTGAATATTCAAATGACTGAGGAAAATGTCCGAGTGTGAATCCTTTTTGGTTCAGAATTTTCTCCAGTTCAGGACCAAAGATTCCGCTTTCAAAAGTTGCCGTGTGCGATTTTTCGTCCACAGCAATCAACTTTTTCATGCGCTGTAAATTCACCACACAACTAATCTTGCTTTTACCGGATAACTCGAAAGCCCCGGTTACGTTACTTCCTCCGCTGAACGGGACTATGCTAATTTGATTGTTACTCGCTTGCTGAAGAATGTAAGCCACATCTTTCTCCGATTTCGGAAATAAAATAAAATCGGGCAGGGAAGGAAGTTTGCCAGTGAAAATCCGGATGAGGTCATGGTAACTTTTTCCAAAACCATATTTGATCCGATCTGTTTTCTCATTTGAAAATTGAGAGGCGTTGAGTTCGGGGAAAGCTTTTGCGAAGTCTCCTTGGGCGAATCTCGAATCTGAGATTAGATCAGTTAAGTCCGGTGGAACAAACTCATTAGTGAGCTGGGTTTTCCAGCGTTCTTCAAGAAAGACTTTCAGTTTCGGATAGTCATTTAAATGAAACGACTTTGCAGGATCGCCCCATTTCCAAAATTCATTGTGTGCCATGGTGCAAAATAATGAGATAAGCTAAATAATGTGGCATCCTCATGTTGCGGTTATTTTGTAATTTTTAGAAAATGGGCTTGTGGGCGGTTTACAAATTGAAAAATTCTTGTTTTCTTTGGAAGCTATGAGCTTTCGCTTATTTATCATTGTTATTGGTATCTTCCTGCCAACGGCATTAATTGCTCAGGTTGTCTCCGGCAGTGTAAAAGACGGTGACGGGGAGCCTCTTTTTGGTGCTTCGGTTGTGGTAAAAGGCACTACGATGGGGATGCAAACGGATTTTGAAGGTGAGTTTGAGTTTAATGCAAAGCAAGAACCGCCTTTTACCCTTGTTATCTCTTATCTGGGATTTGAGCCTGTTGAATTTGAGGTAACTCCTGAAAATATAAAGAAGAATGTTTCTATAAAATTAGAAAGTTCGGCAGTTGAGGTAAAAACCGTTGAAGTTACCGATACCCGCCTCACGGAGAAGCAAAAGGAATCTCCTCTTACTGTCGAATCTTTTTCTTTATCTGCTATCAAGCAAACACCCGCAGCTGATTTTTATTCAGGTCTGGGAGCGCTGAAAGGTGTTGATCTTACTACTGCAAGCCTTGGTTTTGTCATTGTAAATACGAGAGGTTTTAACAGCACCCGCCCGGTTCGCTCCCTGCAGTTGGTTGACGGGGCTGATAATCAGGCACCCGGCCTGAACTTCTCATTAGGAAACTTTGCAGGTTCATCAGAGCTGGATATTCAAAAAGTTGATTTAATTGTTGGGGCCAGCACCGCACTTTACGGCCCGAATGCTTTCAATGGAGTGATTGATATGTCAACAAAGAACCCTTTTTATCATAGGGGGTTAACAATCTTTTTAAAAGGAGCCGAGCGAAATTTATTTGAAGGGGGATTAAGGTATGCCCGCGTCATTACCAACAAAGCAAAGGAAGACAAGTTTGCATTCAAAATTAATTTCTCATACATCAGGTCTGATGATTGGGAAGCCAGCAACATGGATCCTACACCTCAATCTCAGGTGGGAAGGGATAATCCCGGTGGATACGATGCGGTGAACCGTTATGGAGATGAAAACTTATCTACCCAAACTTTGAATTTTACCAGCAGAAGCTCCAGAAGAAATTATCCGGGGTTAGGAATTATTCACCGCACCGGATATGAAGAAAAATACCTGGTAGATTATGATATGCAAAATGTTAAAGCCGGGGCAGCTTTGCATTACAAGATAAAGAAGGATATAGAGCTTGTTGCAAGCTACAATTTTGGAAGCGGAACTACTGTATATCAGGGTGAGAACCGATATAGCCTTAAAGGACTGAAAGTGCAGCAGGCTAAACTGGAAATAATAAAACCCAACAAATTTTATTTCAGGGTTTATACCACAATGGAGGATGGCGGAGATTCGTATGATGCTGTTTTTACCGCTATTAAACTTCAGGAATACGGGAAGCCGAACGAGGTTTGGGGAACTAATTATACTGCAGAATGGCTGCGCACTTACATACCGAAGGTGAAAGCTCTGCCCGGCTATCCGGCTGATAACCGCGATTGGTTTGATCAGAATTTAACCGAGGATGGCACAATGACCAAATCCGATTCAGTGTATGCTCAGGCCGATGCGGTGCTTACCCTGTATTATGATTCACTGGTGGTTTGGCATCAGCGAACCAGGTCGGTTGCAGACCGTACCGCTTCTGGAGTTGGACATCCAAGGTTAGAACCGGGCACGGCTGAATTTGATTCGGTTTTTAATGCAATTACCTCAAGAACATCATTTACCGAAGGCGGAACCAAGTTTTATGATAAGTCTAAATTGGTTCATGCCCAGGGTGAATATAAGTTCACCCCGAAATTTATAGACATCAATGTTGGAGGAAGCTTCCGATTGTATTTACCAAAGTCGGATGGTACTATCTTCAGTGATACATCGGGCACCACGATTACGAACTGGGAATTTGGTTTGTTCACGGGATTGGAGAAAAAGGTCTGGTTAAACAGATTGATTTTTACCATATCCGCCAGGCTGGATAAAAATCAAAATTTTGATTTTCTGGTTTCACCCGCTGCTTCAATTGTGTACAGGCAAAAAGATCACACCGTGCGTTTGTCTTTTTCATCAGCCTTGCGCAACCCGACCTTGCAGGATCAGTATTTATACTATAATGTTGGCAGGGCTATTTTAATTGGAAATGTAAACGGAGTAGATTCATTGGTGACTGTGGAATCTCTGAATGATTACATTGAGAGCGGCTTCAACTATGATGTGCTTGATTTTTTTGATGTGCCGCCAGTACGGCCTGAGCGGGTAATGTCGCTGGAGGTAGGGTATCGGGGCATTCTGTTCAAGAACGTTTATATTGATGGAAGTTTCTATTACAGTTGGTATTGGGATTTCCTGGGTTATAAGATAGGAGTTACCCCTCCTCCAAGAGATATAACCCTTATTTCTACTTTGCAGGCATATAGGGTGTCTGCAAATTCTACCGACCGCGTAAAAACTTATGGATTCTCGGTTGCCTTGAATTATTATTTTTTCAAAAACTACTCAATCAACGGTAATTATTCATGGAATGTACTTGATCGCGGGGGGTCTGAAGATCCGATCATTCCGGCATACAATACTCCCGAACACAAATTTAATGTTGGCATCAGCGGAAAAGACATCAGCTTCCGGATCAGAAAGATTAAGTTTAACGGCATAGGCTTCAATTTTAATTATAAGTGGATACAAGGATTTGATTTTGAGGGCTCGCCCCAGTTTACCGGCTCTGTACCGACTTATGGACTTCTTGATGGTCAGATCAATTATACCAACAAGAAGATATACACTACTTTCAAACTTGGAGCTTCCAACATTTTAAATAATCGCCAATATCAGACCTATGGAGGGCCTTATGTTGGAAGGATGGTTTACTTTTCACTACTTTTAGATATCGACAAGATCTAAGTTTTTTACTCATATCAGGTGTAAAAAAAATCTCAGAGTCTTAATGATTTAAGGAAAAATCATTTTACATTTACATCAATTAGATTTAACAAACCCCTAAAAAACCCTTATGAAAATGAAAACACTTATCAGCATTGGTATCGTGTTGTCCGCTTTTTTTGTTCAGGCGCAAACAAAAATTTATGTGGACAGCCTTAAGATGGATATTTATACGCCAACAGGAGATACATCATCCATGCGCCCATTGATTTTGCTTAGTCATTCGGGAAGCTTTCTGCCGCCCACTTTCACTAAGCCAACGGCAATAGCCACATTTGGAACCAAAAAAGACAGTTGCATGGCGGAATTATGCTCCCGCTTTGCAAAGCGTGGTTTTGTGGCGGTATCTTTTGAATACAGATTGGGATGGAACCCACAAAGTGCAAACCAGGACGTGCGGACGGGCACTATCATTAATGCAGTTTACAGGGCTATGCATGATGCAAAGTCATTGATTCGTT
>CAYOYI010000154.1:0-8959 GCA_964408105.1 uncultured Chitinophagaceae bacterium
TCATCCTCGTATGCTACATAAGGTGTTCCGCTGCCGTCTATGGCGATGGAGGTAGAATAATAAGCTTCTCCTGCTGAAAATCCCGCGTTGCCCACCGCCTCCCAGCTTGAGCCGTTAAATTTTCTCACCGTGGTTTTGTAGCTGTTCCCCGCATCTTTGAATACCACATAAGGTGTTCCGTTGCCGTCTATGGCAATGGAGGTAGAAGTTGCATTGTAAAGTGAAGCCTGATTAGAGTCGTCAGGGCCGAGAGGCTGCCATTGAGCATTTAATTGCATGGCAAGAGCCATCATGGCAATTACGAAAAAAAAAGTCTTTTTTGTTTTCATGGTTTTAAAGGTGTTTAATAAATAAACTAAAGTCACTCATCATATGGCAAATCGGCAAAAACTCCTTCAATCTGTATGTTAGGTCAATGCCACTTCGTTGTTCTCTTTTTCACAACCAGCGATTAAATAAGCAGCCAGGGTGAATAAGATTCCGAAAGTGATGCGTGTAGTTTTCATATTGCTTGAGGTTAAGTATTTATTTTCTGTTTTCATTTTAAAGTCCAATGAATTACTCTTTCCAGAAATTTGACTTGGTGCTTTTATTTCACTTTAAAAATCTGCATGCGGTTGTAATTCGCGTTGGTTGACATTGTAGCACCAGCATGATTGCGCCCCTTCAGTTCTATTTGCTGACCCGCTGTACAATAGAAAAGTCCCTGCACATGAACATTTATTGTACTATTGTTGGCCCAAATTCTGGTAAGGTTGAAATGATTTAAAATTCCGTCTACCCAAATCTCTGCGAACGCTGCTTCACCAATGTTCCAGGTGTTGGCTGTTTCCAAACCAAATCCGTGAGAGACGAAGTACAATCCGCTTTCTGGCACCGTATAAATTCCGGTGCCCGTGTTGTAATCACCATCAGGATCATAGATTAATGTCGCGTACTTGAGAGTCTGCGATGTGCTTGTCATTGGCTGTCCCGCAGATCCATAGATCACTGCTATTGGTTTTTCCAGAGTATCCAGCCTGGCATCCGCTTTGTCCAGCGCATCCTGTAGGTTGTTTGGATTGCCAGGGAAATTAGCTGTGGAATTATTAAAAGGAGTACTTGCTGCCGAGGTATTGCCCGCTGGGCCCTGTAATCCCTGTGGCCCTTGCGGACCGGTTGCTCCAACTGGACCCTGAGGCCCTGTGGAACCGGTTGGGCCAGTCGGACCTTGTGGACCGGCCGGGCCTTGAGGACCTGTTGGTCCTGGAGTACCGGAAGTTTCGGCATATAATGCGTAGGGAACACTTAGCAATTGGCTGGTACCACTGATGCTATAATTTGTACCGCCAGATGGATCTGTCTCCGCCTTAATGAAATACGGCCCGTTTGACCAATCAATGGTTGTAAAATCTCCGCTCGTCACCGTTCCGGCACCGATTTCAAGCGTTATCAGTCCATTCGTATTTGTTGACGGGCTGTGTGTCTCCACATAAACCGCTGTTCCACTCGCTGACCCTTGCAGGATACTGAGTCGCATTCCTACTACGGAATTTGAAATCAGAGTATTATTCCCATCTCTGATAACTGCCTGATAGCTCATTTTTTGCGGTTGAGCATATAGCTGTTGCGGCAAAAACAGGGTGGCTGTATACAGCAAGCCTGTTAAAATGAGTGTGATCTTTTTCATGTCAATTGTTTTTTATGATTTTAAAGGATTGAATAATTTGATTTTCTTGAATAACATTGAGCAGGTAAGTTGCTGCCGGCAAACCACTCATATTGATCTGTGTTTGCCCCCTTGCTATTTCTTCCTGTTCCAATAGATTCCCCTGCATATTCAAAAGCTGATAAGCCAAATCTGAATTTGTAAAGTCTTGCACATTCAGGTGCAAATTGTTAGATGTTGGATTAGGAAAAACATCCAAAGAAATGCTCAAGGCACTCTCGCTAATGCCCACTGAAAAAATTTCGTAGGGCTGCTGTACACCTTGAATGATAGAGCCATTTGGTTCGGTGTTTGCCCAATAAACAATTTGCCCCACCGTGAATGCGATTGTACCGCCATTGCCGGAAGCATCACCGCCTGAAGTAATAACGGCTTGTTGAGCATAAGTTGCGCGGTAATTTGTAAAAACAACTATGCCAATTAAAATAAGCTTGGTAGTCATAATTATACTTTGATATTGTTATTGATAAGTTTCAATCCTTCACACACCTGCAGGAAAGCCCAAATGTTTTTTCCTGGGAGCCAGTAATGGCTCCTCCATTAGTATAGACTAATCGCATCATGCTGGCAGATGTTGAATAAATTTCTGTGGAACTCCACCAATAACCGAATTTGCCAAGGTTGCCAAAGATGCCTGCAACATCACTGCGTTCTCCTCCTGGAAGACCGGTAAAACCACTTGCATTCGTAGCATCGGTATTAGGACTTTCCCAGTAAATAGTTCCGGTACTTTTCATTTTGCCACCGGCTACGTAGAACTCCCCCAGGTGGTCTGTTAGTTTTTTCCAGTCAGCATCGGTCGGCACATGCCAGCCGCTGGGGCAAAGTTTGCCGGTGCTCACTGCATGCCAATTGTAAAGCTTGCCATAAACATCTTCATAGCTATCGTCATTTTCGTAGTGAGACCAGGCTCCGGTAGTAAGGCTGCTCCATTGAGTACCATCGGTGATATTGGGAATAACCACACCGTCATTGTATTTAGTGGTGTTTAGATTTTCCGCCATCCAGCATTGATTGCCAATAGATACCAGTGGATAAACATTTCCATCAGGATCAGCACAAGACACTCCATCACATGGACTGGCTCCTGTAGGTTTTTCTTTTTTTACCCTGATAACGATCGGCCTTTTTGCCGACCAGTAACCCATGTTTAACAGATGGCTCAGGTCAGGTACCGTACCTTGAAGTGGAGGCTCATATACCTGCACGGTAGCTGGAGCTACCAGTTCCTCCGGTACGTAAGGGTAACCTATGAGGCCTTCATTACATTGTCCGGGCGGGTAGCACATGCAAAGTATTGGGTTATTTCTGCCCTGATTTGCTGAATTGCTGTTTTTGAATACGGTATTACCGTTGGCATCTATAGTAATTTCAAAATGTTCATCCACACCGTCAATTTGGAGGTAAATGATTTTTGCAACGCCATCCGATTCAATGCTCAGTTCCATTTTATAATCATCCGGGCTTAACACGATTTCCGGGGTGAGTATTTGGAGGTTTTTTCCAAAACCAGTTGTAGCTGAAGGGGAGGGAATATCTCCGCTTTTCCGTACTGCGCCATCCAATGTGAGATTGGCACTTAGGTTTTGTGCGTTGGTGATTTCTATAGTTGGTAAATCATTGTCGTTATTACCTTCATCTTTTCCACACGAAAACAATAGCGTGCCGATGAAAATAATGCTCAGTTGAAGTGCTTGTTTGGTTTGCATTGTTAATTGTTTTTAATTGGAATAAGTGTTTTATTTGTTAATACCCGACCCTGAAATCAGTTATACTCCCGTTCTTGTAAACTTCCTTTGCACTTTCCTCTGACATGCATCCGTCTTTCTCATCGCCATCAAAGCCGCATATAAAGTCGTCCCAATCAGGCGACTCGGTGACGTTGAAACCATAACCTGCTCCGGCTTTTGGTATGACGGGAGAAAGGCGGATAAATCCCCAAGCCTCTTGATATTGAATTTTCAGCCAGATTGTAGTGGTAGCAGGCAAGCAATCATTATCCGTACCAAAGCCGGACTCCCATTTAAAGACGCCATTTACGGTGGGTTCTCCGAAAAAATGGCCGATGTCATATTTGACGGTCATTGAATTAACCTGGCAATCTCTGACTGCGAAATCATTTCTACTCAACGATCCTTCATGTTGTGCAAATAAAAAATGAATTGTCAATGTTGTAAACACGAATAGTGCGGTAGGCTTTTTCATTTTTTTACGGTTTTAATTAGAAGAGTACTTTTGATTTATTGTAAATAAAATTTTGAACATCCCCCTGCATATACCTGAATTGATTTAGCAGGCCAGGTATTGGTTCCACATGTTGCTGACACCGAATAGGTGCCGGGTGAATATGTCTTGGTTATAGCTCCCGATGCTCCGCACGAAGGTTCAGAGGTATAATATGTGGACAGTCCGCCTACATAAGAGCCATTGACATAAACGGAAATCGTAGTGCCTGCACCTGCTGAACAAGGCTGAGAGTTTTTATTATAAATCATTAGTTGTCCTGTGCTGCTTACGCAATTAGTCTGACAGGAAGACAGAGATGAATAAGTAGCACCACTGCTTACATAGGAACAAGAGCCTCCAGCACAAATGTAACCAGACGTATTACCTCCTCCACAACTACTTTGACATGAGGATAGAGAGGAATAACTCGCACCGTTGTTTACATAAGTGCATGAACCTCCCGAACAATTATATCCAGAAGAGCTGCCTCCACTTAAATTTGCCTTGTTGATGGTGCCGGAGCATGCTGCATCAGCAGCTTCACAAGTTGTATAGCATTTTCCATTGTTAGGGCAGTGGTATGGGTAGTCAATTGAACAACATTTACCGTTGCCTACAGGGTAATAACCCGAACTACAGCTACCCGTTCCAGTGTATTGTGTATAATTACATGTGCTACTGTTGCTTTTGTATTGACAACGATCTCCATAATAACCGGAAAAACAATCGCAATAGCCGTCTTCGCAAATGCCATACACACAATCCACGTCAGCACAGTCATCGCATGACGGCAACATGAACAGAGAAGCTATTCCAACAATGGCATAAATGATTTTTGGTTTCATGAATTGGTTTATCAGTTTTAAAAATTGTTATTTGATCCATCCATTCTTAAAAGCGATTACCACCGCATGGATGCAGTTTTTCGCTCCTAACTTTTGAATGATGTTTCGTTTATGGGTTTCTACAGTATTTAGTGTAACGAATACCTTATTTGCAATTTGCTTGGCGGTCAGCCCATTCATTACCAACTCAAGCACCTCTTGCTCCCGTTTCGTCAATGTCAGCCCATTCATAATTGCGTTTCGACTGTCCGGAGCTGTTACTTTAGGATTATTTTTTTGTTTTGGCAATTTCATAATCTGAATCGGTTCCTGCAATCACGGTAACCCGTGATTTTTTTTCAAACAAAAAAAAAGAGTTTTTAGCTGGCAACTAAATGTTGTGAGCTGCTGGAAATATGTTGAGACGGGCAGAGATTTTGTTAAGTTTAGTAAAAGAGGTAGCAAGCCATGCTCGTTACTGAGATCTGCACCGTTGTGAAAAATGCGCGGCTGTTTCTACCGGAAAACCGTGATTTTTTTTTCTTAATCACAAAAATTTTTATTAGCGCAGTCTTTTTCAAAAAGATTATTTATTTTCAGCAATCAGTGGAGAGATCATTTTTATTGATCAGGAATTCCTGGATTGCAAAAAAATGGTTCCTGATAAGGGAGTTGCTCTTAGTAGTGGTTGTTTTAAGCCGCTCTATCGCTTCACATGCCCAACCAGGCGCGCTCGATTTGAGCTTTGATCCGGGCAATGGTGTCAATGGTGTAATATTTAGTACAGCAATTCAGGCTGATGGCAAGATCATCATTGCAGGGGATTTTACCTCTTATAACGGAATAACTGCCAAAGGACTTGCCAGGCTGTATTCGGATGGCTCATTAGATGCCAGTTTCAATCCTGGGACGGGCGTCAGCCAGAATATTTACTCCACGGCTATTCAAGTGAACGGCAAAATCATAATTGGAGGAGCTTTTAGCGATTACAATGGTGTTCCTGCAAATGGACTCATGAGAGTTAACTCTGATGGCTCGGCCGATACCAGTTTCCAAATTGGAAGTGGATTTGATGATGAGGTACGAGCAATTGCAATTCAAAGTAATGGTAAAATTCTGGTAGGAGGAAAGTTTACCACATATAACGGGAACGCAGCTAATTACCTGGTAAGGTTAAATGATAACGGTACTCGTGATAACACCTTTAACGTCTCGGGTACTGGGCCAAATGGCACGGTTGAGGATATTCTGATTCAGCCGTTCGATGAAAAAATAGTGATTTGCGGAGATTTTATCTTCTACGATAATATTTTGAAGCCAGCCCAACGTGTCGCGCGTCTTAACACTAACGGCACACATGATGCCAGTTTCAATACAATAGCAGGTGCTGGGAGTGTAGTTTATGCGTGCGACCTCAGAAGCGATAGCCTGCTTATTGGCGGGAACTTTCCTGGTTACTCTGCTACTCCAAGAAATCGCATCGCCCTGCTTAATCCAAACGGTAATTTAAACAATGCTTTTAGCCCTGGATCCGGCTTCAATGCCGAAGTTAGAGACGTTGCCGTTTTGGATGTGAATAATGATGGCCTTGCGGATAATTATTTGGTTGTTGGGAACTTCACCACGTACCATGGAAAAATAGCTAACCGCATTGCATTGTTAAATATCAGCGGACTTCCTGATTCAAATTTTGATTCCGGAACCGGAGCTGATAATTGGATTTACAACCTGAGCAAGCAGGCGGATGGAAGAATTATTATCGCAGGTGAATTAACCTCGTACAATGGCATTTCCCGGAAAGGCATTGCCCGAATATACATTTGTCAAACACCTCCACCGGGCGTGATCACTGGAAGTGATTCTATTTTCTGCCCGGGCGAAGTTTTCACTTATTCTGTTCCATACTCTTTCGGCACTGGTCGCTATGAATGGATGATGCCAGCCGGATGGACGGGAAGTTCTGACTCATCATCCATCACCGTTACTACTAATGGTGAAGGAGGTGTAATTTCCGTAAGGGCATTTAGTGATAGTTGTGGATACAGCGAATGGCAAACGAAAACCATTTATCGCATCATGCCTCCGGAGGTTCCAATTTGTCTGGTAACCGTAAATGATTCCAGTACACACAATATCCTGGTTTGGGAAGAGCCGTTGGACCAGTCATTAATCGATAGTTTTTTTATTTATCGCGAGACAACAACAGGCATCTATTCAAGGATTGCATCTGTGCATAAGAATGCTAACAGTCTTTATCATGATTATAGTGCAAATCCTAATGCTACTTCTTATCGCTATAAACTTTCGGTACTTGATAACTGCGGAGTGGAGTCTGAGAAGAGTGCCTCCCATAGCACTATTCACTTACAAAATCTGGGTAACGGAAATTTTCAATGGACCTTTTATCAGATACAAAATGCTTCTAACCCTGTAACCTCCTTTAATGTTTATCGAGATAACCACGGTGACGGAAATTTCAATCAAATTGGATTTGTTCCGGGTACCAATTCAACATTTACCGATATAGGTCATACGGCCTTTTCTAACTCGGTTTATGTAGTAGATGTTACCTGGAATATCGATTGTGACCAGATTATTCCTAATGTAAATACTACGCGTTCAAATATTAGAAGAAAAACAGACGTTGATACAGTTGCTTCAATTCAGATGGTTCGGGCTGAAAATATATTCGTATATCCTAATCCGGCTGAGGACTTTATTATGGTTAAGGCGAGGAACGGCACTATCAGACAGATAACGTTAATTAATTCACTTGGACGGGCAATTAGGAAGTTTCCAATTGAAAATCATACCCCAGAAACTTCCACAGCGATTCCGTTGGATGATTTGTCAAAGGGAGTCTACGTAATTAGTATTGAAAGTGATGCGGGAACTACAATGCGTAAATTGATTATAAAGTGAACGCCTTACGGTTTTTATCGGCTTTTTGACATTTAAGTTTTTCTTTCGTGTTGGAGTTGCTGAAGAACTCTTTCAATTTCTTCAGGTTTCTGCGTTCCTAGAAGAAATTTTGTTCCATTCTTGTAGATGAGTTGGAGTCCTTTATTTCCTGACGCGCTGAATGCCCAACCATGTCCAAACAATCCTATCCTCAACCCCCATCCGCCATACTCCAGCAGCGGATTATACCTTCTGATGTACGATTCCGAAATCTGTTTCCACGAGATTCTTTTCATTGACCATTGGAAGGGGAGGAAGCGATAGTAAATTCCGTCATTTCGGATTTCCGTATCCAATCGCGCTACAACTAATAGCACTGTCACGGCCAGAATAACCACAACTGAAAATGTTATCCCTTTGTCAGGTATAAAGGGAATACCTTCTGCTATCCATTCTGCCATATGTTTGAAAAAAGGAAGGGAGAATTTGGCGTTTAGAATTCCAAGTAACAACCATACATACCATTGCCGGAAAGATTGCTTCTCAGAAAAAAGGATTTCCCGATCCATTTGAATCTAAATTATAAAATCGGATTATCAAAACAGAGAAGAAGATGTTTAGAAGTAACTCATTCTTCGGGGAGTCAGATAGCTGTCTTTCTTCACGAATTCATACCCCAGCATGATCTCATGAGAACCTGAATTGTAGTCATTTAACTCGGTGAGTGTATAGTCATAGGCGTAGCCAATGCGGATGCCCTTGCTGAAACTATACTCCGCTATAAACAATATCGCATCACCGGTGCGATAGCTCGCTCCCAACCATAATGCGTCCAAGAACAGAAACGAAGCATTTATATCTGCCTCAAAGGGAGCATTCCTCACATACTTGAAAAGGAATGACGGTTTGAATTTTACATTTTTTGTGAGTTTGAACATCACGCCACCGGTAAAAAAGTAATGCTTCCAGAAGCGGGCGTCATCACTTGTTCCTTCATGTGTCGCATGTTCGCTCAGGCTCATATTAAGAAAGTTCGGACAAGATACTCCAACATAAAATTTATCCATGTAGTAGTAAATTCCGGCTCCGAAATTGGGAGTGGTTACGCTTTCCTGGCTGGTTTGAAATGCCTGGTCATTGATATCATTCAAGGTAATATCGCCCCATTTTGCAATGAAATGATGGATGGTCACATTCAAACCGAGCGCCAGCTTGCCTTTGTTTTTTATGTTGATACGGAAAGCATAGTTGGCTGAAATCGCTAGCCTGTTGAATATGCTGATGCGATCATTGGTCAATG
>CAYOYI010000155.1:0-4588 GCA_964408105.1 uncultured Chitinophagaceae bacterium
AATAACATGAGTGGTACTAAGACTTCCGGTTAACAATGTTGGTTCACTAATGTTATAGTTAGCCAGTTTGCTGCAACTGTTTGCATCAACTACCGTGACCGAATAGCTGCCCGCTGTCAGGCTGTCAATATCCTCAGTCGTTTCACCGTTGCTCCAATTGATAGTATATGGCGGTGTGCCTCCGGCAATGGTAATATCAATATTTCCATCATTTCCACTTTTGCAACTCACATTAGTAAGTGCACTTAAAGTAATACTCATGGCCGTGGCTTCACTTACGGAAACAAGTTCATTTGCCGTACAGCCAAGTGCATCGGTAACCGTAACGCCATAGCTGCCTGAAGCGATGCTGTCCAAATCCTGAGTGGTGTCGCCAGTCGTCCAGGCATAAGTATATGGTATTGTACCACCGGTTACGCTAAGATCAATTGCCCCATCCGTGCCGCCATTACAGCTTGCATCTGTAGAAACCGATGAAAGCAACAGTGAATCCGGTTCATTGAGCGTGGTACTGATTGAAACCTGACAGTTCATACTGTCGGTAACTGTAACTACGTAAATTCCAACTGTTAATCCACTTTGATCTTCAGTGGTTGTTGTATTGGACCAATTGAAAGTATATGGTGCAGTTCCTCCGCTTACCGTAAGATCAATCGAACCATTACTGCCTCCTTTACAGCTCACGTCAACCTTGGTGGTTGATGCAGTTACTGCAGTCGGCTGAGTAATATTCACCGAGCGTAGTTCCTGGCAGCCCAGGCTATCCGTTACAGTTACATTATAAGAGCCAAACGTCAAACCGCTGATATCTTCAGTGGTTGCACCATTACTCCAGTTGAACGAATATGGCGGAGTGCCACCGGAAACAGTAAGATCAATTGAACCATCATTACCATCAACACATGATACATCAATATGTGTTTCTGAAGATGTAAGAGGAGTAGGCTCCGTAATTGTGACACTCCTGGGAGCAGCACAGCCTTGAGAATCCGTTACGGTTACACTATAGGTCCCGATAATGAGTGAACTTAAATCTTGCGTTGTAGCTCCGGTTGACCACAGGTAACTGTAAGGCGTTGTTCCACCCGAAGGTGTCAGGTCAATCGAACCGTCAGAACCGCCATTACAGCTTACATTTACCTGAGTAGTGGAAGCACTCAAGGTTGTTGGCTGGGCGATCGTTATGTTTTCAATCCTTGTACATCCTTGAGCATCAGTAACGGTTACACTGTAAGAGCCCGCGACAAGCGTAGAAACATCTTGCGTTGTCGGGCCATGTGACCAAACATAGCTGTAAGGTGTTGTACCACCGGCTACAGTCAAGTCAATAGAACCATTGTTACCGCTGCTGCAACTTACGTTGACATGAGTTGTTGACGTAGTCAACACTGTAGGCTCAGTAATGGTGGCACCTGCTGTAGCTGAACAGCCAAGGCTGTCAGTCACCGTGACATTGTATGAGCCGGGTGACAAACTACTCAGGTCTTCTGTAGTGTCACCGGTTGACCACAAGTATGAATATGATGGCGTACCGTAGCTTACCGTCAGGTTGATTGAACCGTTGTCATTTCCATTGCAATCCACATCGGTTTTAATCGCAACCGCTGTAAGCAACTCAGGCTCTGTTATGCTGATGGAACCAACCATACTGCAACCGTTAAAGTCGGTTACGGTGGCGTTATATGTTCCCACTAATAGACCAGAGAGATCCTGTGTTGTATCACCAGTATTCCAGAAGTAAGTATAGGGAGAAGTTCCCCCCGAAACAGTCAGGTCAATCGAACCATCACTTCCACCTTTGCAGCTCACATCAACATGTGTTTCATTTACATTCATCGCTAGCGGCTGACCAATGGTTTCGCTTAGCGTAGCAGTACATCCCTTGCCATCAGTCACCGTTACATTGTAAGTGCCAATCACCAGCCCGCCAATATCCTGGCTTGTGGAACCGGTTGACCAGAGATAACTGAATGGTGAAGTACCTCCGCTAACTGTGAGGTCTATCGAGCCATCGCTATTCCCGTTGCAGCTCGCGTCCACTTTAGTTGAAGAAAGAGTAAGCAGCGCTGGTTGAATAATTGTGGCAACTGCCATTGCGGTACAGCTCTTTGCATCGGTCACAGTAACCGTGTAGCTGCCAATTATTAACGTATCAATATCTTCGGATGATTCTCCATTAGACCACAGGTAAGTGTATGGCGTAGTGCCTCCGGCAACCGTCAGATTAATAGAGCCATTATTTCCGCCAAAGCAACTTACGTTCACCTGTGTAGTAGATGTAGTAAGCACAGCAGGCTGTGTGATGGTTGCGCTTGTTGTAGCCGTACATCCTTTGGAATCAGTAACAGTTACGGTATAAGTGCCGATCACAAGTGTATCTATATCCTCTGCGGTCTTTCCATTTGACCATGCAAAAGAATATGGTGTTGTGCCACCGCTTACCGTAAGATCAATGCTTCCATCATTTCCACCGTTACAGCTTACGTTTACTTTAGTTGTTGACGCAGTCAATACTGCCGGCTGTGTGATTGTTGTACCGGTAGTTGCACTGCATCCTTTTACATCGGTGATGGTAACATCATAAGTTCCGATCGCCAATCCGCTTATATCCTGCGTAACCGGTCCATTCGACCAACCATAAATGTAAGGTGCGGTACCGCCACCTACTGTAAGATCAATTGAACCGTCAGATCCACCGTTACAGCTTACGTTTATCTGCGTCAGAGAATATGACAACACCACCGGTTCGGTGATTGTAGCACCACTGGTTACGGAACAGCCTTGAGCGTCTGTTACGGTGACATTGTAAACTCCTGCAATCAACGTATCAATGTCTTGTGTTATCTCTCCATTTGACCACAAGTAAGTGTATGGTGTCGTTCCACCACTTACCGTGAGGTCAATTGAACCGTCACTGAATCCATTACAACTTGCGTTTACCTTAGTAGTTGAGGCGGACAACACCGCAGGTTGTGTGATGTTGGCGCTTGTGGTGATCGTACATCCCTGTGCATCCGTTACAGTAACATTGTAAGTACCCGCTGTGAGTGAGTCAATATCTTCCGTGGTCTTAGCATTTGACCAGACGAAAGAATAAGGAGTGACTCCCCCACTCACCGTGAGATCAATTGATCCGTTATTGAACCCGTTGCAACTTACGTTCACTTGTGTTGTAGAAACCGAAAGTGCCGAAGGTTCACCGATCACCGCATTATCATTAACCACACAGCCTTTATCGTCAGTTACGGTTACATCGTAACTACCGATGGTTAACCCGGAAATGTCCTGGGTTGTAGCACCGGTTGACCACAAGTATGTGTATGGTGCTGTGCCACCAGAAACCGTCAGGTCAATAGAGCCGTTACTACCGCCATTACAACTCACATCTACTTTTGTAGCTGATGAAACCAATAACGGTGGCTCGGTGACGGTCACCGAATCGGTTTTAATACACCCTTTAGCATCTGTTACGGTTACGCTATATCCGCCAGCAGTCAGATTTGAAATCGTTTGAGTGGTGGCTCCGGTAGACCACAAATAAGAATATGGAGTTGTTCCACCTGTTACTGTCAGTGTGATCACCGAACCATCATTGCCCCCAAAGCAACTCACATTTGAATGCGTAATGGAAGTGGTCAGCACCGCGGGTTCTGTAATCGCTGTACTTCTGGTAGCCGTACATCCAAGAGCATCTGTAACTGTTACAGTGTAGCTTCCGGCAACCAAGGTATCAATATCTTCAGTTGTTTTTCCGTTTGACCAGCTAAAGGTATAAGGTGTCGTTCCTCCGCTTACGGTCAAGTTTATCGAACCGCTATTACCACCATTACAACTCACATTTACCTTGGTAGCAGAAGTTGTTAGTGTTGCAGGTTGCGTGATAGTTACTGTTCTTGTTTTGGTGCATCCCTGCGCATCGGTGGTTGTCACGGTATATGAACCGGCTGCCAATCCACTCACATCTTGTGTTGTCGGACCATGCGCCCATACATAGGTGTAAGGTGCGGTGCCGCCATACGGGATAAGATCAATCGAACCATTACTTCCCCCATTACAACTTACGTTCACTTTAACGACTGAATCTGCTAAAGCAGTTGGCTGGGTAATCGTTGCCCCGTTGGTTAGCGAACAACCTTTGGCGTCAGTGACAGTAACGTTATAAGTTCCGATCGTGAGGCTGCTGATATCCTGGGTGGTTGGACCGTTAGACCAAACGTAGGTATAAGGAGAAGTTCCTCCTCCAACTGTAAGATCAATAGAACCGTTATTTCCGCCATTACAGCTCACATCTACTTTTGAGATGGAAGAAGTTAGTACCGGTGGCTCAGTGATCAAGACCGAATCAATCTTTTGACAACCTTTAGCATCGGTCACCGTGACGCTGTAACTTGCTGCAAACAATCCCGATATCACTTGTGTTGTTGCACCGGTTGACCACAAGTATGAGTAAGGTGAAGTTCCTCCTGCAACCGTAAGTGATATTACCGAACCATCATTGCCACCATTGCAACTTACATTCGAACTGGTAATTGAAGTAGTAAGCACAGCAGGCTGTGTGATGGTTGCGCTTGTTGTAGCCGTACATCCT
>CAYOYI010000155.1:4598-8946 GCA_964408105.1 uncultured Chitinophagaceae bacterium
CCGCTCACGTCCTCAGTTGTTGGTCCATGTGACCACACGAAGGTATATGGCGATGTGCCGCCTGAAACCGTAATGTCAATCGAGCCGTTGCTTCCACCGTTGCAGCTTACATTCACCTGGCTCTTGGTTGAACTCAGAACCGCAGGCTGTGTAATGGTAGCTCCGGTCGTACTGGTGCATCCTTTTGCATCAGTCACCGTTACGGTGTAAGTTCCCGGAACAAGTCCGCTGATATCTTGTGTTGTTGCGGTATTAGACCAGAGGTAAGTATATGGTGTTGTTCCTCCGGCAACGGTCACATCGATAGAACCATTTGCTGCTCCATTGCATGTTACGTTCACCTTGGTATTTGATGAAGTTAAAACTGCGGGCTGGGTTATTGTTGCATTTGTAGTAGCCGTACATCCTTTGGCATCGGTTACCGTTATGGTGTATAAACCCGGAACAAGTCCGCTGATGTCTTGTGTGGTTGCTGCATTAGACCAAAGGTATGTGTATGGTGTAGTTCCTCCGGAAACGGTCACATCAATTGAACCGTTCGCTGCGCCATTGCAGGTCACATCAACTTTGGTGTTTGATGCAATTAAGGTGACCGGTTGCGTTATGGTAGCACCTGCTGTTGTCGAGCAGCCATTAGCATCAGTTATAGTTACATTATAAGAACCCGCAGTTAAACCACTGACATCCTGCGTAGTAGGTCCATGAGCCCATGCATACGTGTAAGGTGTTGTACCTCCCGTAACCGTAAGATCAATTGAACCATTGTTGCCGCCATTGCAGCTTACATTTACTTTGGTTGTGGTTCCAATAAGTTGTAACGGGGAGTTGAAAGAATAGATCTCTACCTTATTACACAGGTTAGCATCTGTTACCGTAACTGTGTAGTTTCCAAAACCGAGATTGCTGATATCATCGGTGTTATCACCGGTTGACCAGGCATAAGTATACGGTGATGTACCACCCGAAACGGTGATGAATATTGCACCGTTAGTGCTTTCGTAACAGTTTAATGGAGTCATGCTGTCAAGCGTCACCGCAAGAGCAGAAGCCTCGTCAACTGCGATTGATGCTGTTTTAATACAGCTGCTGTCATCGGTTACGGTTACAGAATAAGTTCCTGACGCTATGTTGCTCAGATCTTCCGTTGTATCACTGGTGTTCCATAAGAAAGTATATGAACCAACTCCCCCGCTCACGGTTATATCAATCGCTCCATCCATACCACCGTTACAACTTGCATCGGTGGTTGAAGAAGAGATAGAAATTGCAGATGGCTGTGTCAAAGTAGCTCCGGTAGTGGCAGTACAACCATTGTCATCGGTAACGGTTACGTTATAAGTACCGGCTAACAATGTATCGATGTCTTCTGTAGTTTCTGAATTAGACCAGATGAAGGAATAAGGGGTTGTCCCACCGGAAACCGTCAAATCTGCGGCACCGTTGTTTCCACCGTTACAGGTGATATCAATTTTACTTATTGATGGCGAAAGCACCGCAGGTTGTGTCAATGTTTCTCCTGCCGTTACGGTACATCCGTTAGCATCGGTTACGGTTACAGAATAAGCACCAACCGTGAGGCTGCTGATATCCTGGGTCGTGGCTGTGTTTGACCAAATGTAACTGTATGGTGTAACACCGCCTGAAACTGTCAGGTCAATGGAGCCATCATTACCGCCATTGCAGCTTACATCAATCTTAGTGGTGGAAGCAGTGAGCAATGCCGGCTCAGAAATGGTGGACCCGCTAAT
Organism: uncultured Chitinophagaceae bacterium; assembly: GCA_964408105.1. Taxonomy (GTDB): domain Bacteria; phylum Bacteroidota; class Bacteroidia; order Chitinophagales; family CAIOSU01; genus BPHB01. The sequence continues at coordinate 6,347 of CAYOYI010000155.1, forward strand.
GATCGAACAACCCTGAGCATCAGTGATGGTAACGCTATAGACCCCTGCAATGAGGGTGTCAATGTCTTCAGTTGTCTCCCCATTTGACCAATTGAAAGTGTATGGTGTCGTGCCGCCCGAAACTGTGATGTCTATCGAGCCATTGTTACCGCCATTGCAGCTCACGTCAACATCACTGACGGAAGCGGTGAGCGTTGCCGGCTGAGTAATTGTTGTACCCGTAGTTATCGTGCAACTGTTCGCATCAGTGACCGTGACATTGTATGTACCCGCAAACAGCGAATCCATATCCTGCGTAGTTTGTCCGTTTGACCAATTGTAGCTGTACGGTGGCGTACCGCCTGAAACTGTGAGATCAATGGTTCCGTCATTAACACCGTTACAACTTACATCAGTTTTTGAAATTGATGTACTTAATGCAGGAGGTTCAGTGATCAAGGTCGAGTCAATTATCGTGCATCCTTGTGCATCGGTCACCGTGACGCGGTAGGTATTCGCTACAAGTCCGCTGATCGTTTGAGTTGTTGCTCCGTTTGACCAGTTGTAACTGTAAGGTGATGTTCCGCCTGTAACTGTAAGTGTGATCACAGAACCATCACTGCCGCCATTACAACTTACGTTGGAACTTGAAATTGAAGTGCCAAGTGCGGCAGGTTGAACAACCGTTTGACCGGTTGTAACCGTGCATCCCTGAGCATCTGTTACCGTCACGTTGTAAGTACCTGCCACCAAGGTATTAATATCCTGAGTAGTTTGCCCGGTTGACCACAAGTAACTGTAAGGCGTTGTTCCTCCGGAAACCGTGAGGTCAATTGAACCATTGTTTCCTCCGTTGCAACTCACATCAACCTTGGTTGCTGATGCCGTCAACAATGTGGGCTGTGTAATAGTAGATCCGGAAAGCGTTGTACATCCGTTGGCATCCGTAACGGTGACACTATAAGCACCTGTAATCAATGAATCAATATCCTGGGCTGTTTCACCATTCGACCAGTTGTAAGTATAAGGAGGTGTTCCATCAGAAACAGTAAGGTCTATAGAACCATCATTTCCACCAAAGCAACTCACATCAACTTTTGAAACAGACGTGGTCAATACGGTGGGCTGAATGACAGTAGTGTCATCGGTGATGGTGCAACCATTGGCATCCGTTACGGTTACAAAATAGTTTCCTGCAGGGACCCCGCTGATGTCTTCAGTTGTTTGTCCGCTTGACCAGTTGAATGTGTAAGGAGCTACTCCACCACTCACCGTCAGATCAACCGAGCCGGTTGAATTGCCGTTGCAATCAGCATCTGCTTTTGTTACCGAAGTAGCCAAAGCTGTAGGCTGGGTTATCGTTGCACTTGTAGTGGCCGTACAACCTTTTGCATCGGTCACTGTCACGCTATATGTGCCAATAGTCAGGCTCAGAGCGTCCTGTGTGGTCGGGCCATGTAACCACGCATAAGTGTAGGGCAATGTTCCACCGGCAACGGTGACGTCAATCGAACCATTGTTGCCGCCAAAGCAACTCACATTCACTGATGTATTGGATGCTGTTAACACCGCTGGCTCAGTGATTGATGCTCCGGTTGTAGTGGTACAGCCATTGGCATCGGTTACGGTTACATTGTAAGTTCCGGCAACCAATGTATTCACGTCTTCAGTCGTAGGGCCATGCGACCATACAAAGCTGTATGGCGTGGTGCCTCCTGATACAGTAAGATTTATCGAACCATTGTTGCCGCCATTACAACTAACATTCACTTTTGTGGTGGATGCTGACAGTACAGCAGGTTGTGTGATGGTAGCTCCTGTTGTTACCGTACATCCAACTGAGTCTGTTATTGTAACATTATAAGTTCCTGGTCCTAAGCTGCTGATATCCTGAGTAGTAGGTCCGTTAGACCAAACGTAAGTATAAGGCGATACTCCGCCAGAAATTGACAGGTCAATGGTGCCATTTGCTGCACCATTACAAGTCACATTTGTCTTCACTATTGAAGGCGCAAGTGCAGTTGGCTGCGTGATCGTTGCTCCTGTTGTAACGGTGCAACCTTTGGCGTCTGTCACGGTTACATTATATGAGCCTGCAGTGAGTCCGGAAATATCCTGAGTGGTTTGCCCACTTGACCAACTGTAGCTGTAAGGAGCAGTACCTCCTCCTACCGTTAAGTCAATCGAACCACTGCTGCCTCCGTTACAAGTTACATTCACATGCGTGGTTGAAGCTGTCAGAACAGGAGGCTCTGAAATGGTGTTGCCCGTTGAAACGGAACATGAATTGTTATCGGTAATTGTGACATTATATGTACCGGCAACCAATCCGGTTACATCCTGGGTAGTCGGGCCATGAGACCAGCTATAGGTGAAAGGAGCAGTACCACCGATAACAGTGAGGGCAACAGATCCGTTGTTTCCACCGTTACAACTAACGTCTACTTTAGTAGTACTGGCACTTAAGTTAGCGGGACCCGTAACGACCTGGCTTCTTGTAGCAGTACAACCATTGTCGTCCGTTACAGTAACGAAATATGTTCCCACAGCCAGTGAATCCAGATCTTCCGTTGTGTCCCCGTTTGACCAGTTGTAAGAATAAGGTGGCGTACCTCCCGACA
>CAYOYI010000156.1:0-8873 GCA_964408105.1 uncultured Chitinophagaceae bacterium
AAAAAGTGTCGCTAAACAAAGGTTCCGTACTTTAGACATTATCGTCATTTTCGTTGGTTAAACAAACCAACGAAACAATCCAGGGATTATTAGCCTGCCTATAGACTATTTTATTATTACTTTCCTAACGACCGTATTTTGCCCTGCATTCAGGCGAACAAAGTAAATCCCTGAAACCGCATCGAGTTTTACATCCTTAGTATAAGAAGGACTTGCCATTTCCTCTAAAGAGTAAACCACCTTGCCCAGAAGATTGAAGACTTCTATGCGGATGCTGCCAGCGTTGATGTCTTCGGTCTGAATTGTAAATGAACCATTGCTGGGATTTGGATAAATGCTAAAATCCAAATTTGAAACCTCATCAATACCTGAAATCGTACATCTTGGCAATGTATCAGAGATTATTACATCCAAGGAAACGGTGATGCTGCAACTGCCGCAGGTTACGACTACTTCCACCGATCCCTCGCCTGCTTGCCCCCATGATATTTCTGTCAGCCATGGATAGATTTGATCTTGCTGAGAGGTTCCTCCGGTGACAGTCCATTGGTAAGTACATCCGCTAAGATTTAATACAGAGTAAGTTCTTGGCGGTTCATTCGGACGAGGATGGCATTCTCCGCTTATCCTTCCAACGCTGAAAGAGCAACAGTTTGGGATGGGCGTGTGTACGCATTGGCCTTGAATACATTCATCAGTAGTACAAATGTCTTCGTCATCGCAATCAACCGGAGTGTGAGTACACTGTCCCTGGACGCAATCGTCCACGGTACATGCATCTTCATCGTCACAATCAATTGGTGTGAAGCTACATGCCCCATTTGTACACGTATCTATGGTGCAGGCATCATTGTCGTTGCACACCAGCGTATCACAGGGGTCAACACATCCGGGAATAGTATCATAAATACATTGACCGCCAACACAAGAATCATTGGTGCAAATATCCTCGTCATCACAAACCATCGGGCTGGAATCACAAACCCCACCGATACATTCGTCAATCGTGCATAAATCTTCGTCATCGCAAACGACAGGCGTGAAAAAGCACCCCAAAAAAGCATCGCAGCTATCGAGGGTGCAGTCATCCTCATCATCACATTCAATGGCAGTGAAAAAGCAGCCATTTACCGATTCACAACTATCAAGGGTACATTGACTTTCATCATCACAAACAAAAGCGGTGTAATAACAGCCTGAACCCACCTCGCAATTATCAATGGTACATTCATCGTTATCATTACAATCCACATTTAGATTAGGAATACAGCTATTCCCTATGAGGTTACAGGAATCAATTGTGCATGCATTGAAGTCATCGCAATCACTGTTGGAAAAGCAACCACCCCCTCCTGCATAAGCGCTAAAATTTGTTGCAAAAAAAATACCCACAATAAATCCAGCTAATAAGAATGTGAGCTTTGGTGATTTCATTATTGATTTTTAATTATTAATTCCTGAAAATACTAAATCACCAGTGGCTGCCAAAAAAAGTTTTACACCATGATTATGAAAATGAGTTAGCGGTATCTTATTCCTAATTTCGAAGCGGAGTTTAACATGCTTTCAGCAAAATCTATTCATACCCGAATTGATACAACGGAATCCATTCCGGTACACGAATCATTTTATTCAATTCAAGGAGAAGGCTTCCATCAGGGAAAGGCTGCTTTCTTCATCAGGCTGGCCGGCTGTGACGTTGGCTGCCATTGGTGTGATGTGAAGGAATCCTGGAAAATGAGTGAAACGCAGCTTCTGAAGATTGGGAATGTTGTAACGAGCGCAGCTGAAACGCCAGCCAAGATGGTGATCATCACCGGAGGGGAGCCTTTAAGTTATAATCTCAATGCCTTGACCAAGTTACTGAAAAACAAAGCTTTAAGAACGCATTTGGAAACTTCGGGCGCCTACCCTCTCACCGGAATTTGGGACTGGATATGCCTTTCACCTAAGAAATTCAAATATCCGCTTCCGGAGATCTTTGAATATGCGAATGAACTAAAAATTGTCGTTTTCAACAAAAGTGACTTGAAATGGGCTGAGGAGAATGCGGCTAAAGTTTCTCATTCTTGTAAACTATACCTGCAGCCCGAATGGAGCCGTGAAAAGGAAATACTGCCGGTTATTGTTGACTATATCAAAACGCATCCGAAATGGGAACTTTCATTGCAAATCCACAAGTATTTAGGGCTTCCCTGAAATTTTGCCTTTTTCTTTTTTTAGGCCTTTCAGTCAGCAGTTGCATTCATGGTCAGAATATTTCCAAGAAGGCCCAGAAATATTTTGCTGAAGGAATGGAGCATCTTAATTGGGATCGCTTCACAGAAGCTGAGTCTTCCTTCTTAAATGCGATCAAAGAGGAACCAAGCTATACCGATGCCATGGAAAAGCTTGCTGATGTTTATGAAATGACTGCCCGATTCGATAATGCCTACGAAACGATGACAAAACTTATTTCGCTAAATCCAAAGAATATTCAGTATACAAATCTGCGTATGGCCAAGCTCTGTCTTGCAACATATCATTTTGATGAAGGATTGAACATTATTGAGAAATTGTTTCCAAAAGGCATTCCCGCTTCGGCTAATATGGTGCATAAATTAAAGACCGACCTGCAATTTGCAAAGGAATATATCTCAACCAATACGACTTATAAAAACACGGAAATAAGGCCGCTAAACTCACACATCAACACTAATGAGCCTGAATATTTCCCCACTATCACCGCTGATGGCAACAAGCTTTTCTTTTCAAGACATGTTGGGTTCGGCACTAAGACGAACCATGAGGATATCTTCGTTAGTACCTGGACGGGAAGCGACTGGGGATTGCCAGTCGGCATCAGCCCAAACGTGAACTCACCGTTTGGCGAAGCAGCAGCTACCATTTCAACAGATGGCAGAAAGTTATTTCTTACCATTTGCAAGCATCCCAATAATTACGGTGGCTGCGATATTTGGACGACCTTCAAGATTGGTGACATCTGGCTCGATCCGCAAAATATCGGAGCCCCAATAAACTCGCCTGCCAAAGAAACAGCACCCTGCCTCTCCAGCGATGGACGATCCCTTTATTTTGTCAGTGACCGCAAGGGCGGCTTCGGTCAACTCGACATTTGGGTAAGTCATCTTCAAGATAACGGGAAATGGAGCGAACCGGAAAACTTAGGACCCAACATCAACACTCCGCAGGATGAGCTGAGGCCATTTATTCACCCGGATAACAAGACATTGTATTTCTCCTCTGGCGGATTTCCGGGCTTTGGCAATGCCGACATTTACATGTCCAAAAGAGACGCTAATGAAAAATGGCAATCCCCTATCAACATTGGCCCTCCGGTGAATTCCTTTGAGAATGACGAAGGAATCTTCGTTTCACTTGACGGCAAGACTGGATACTTTTACTCCGACCGTTTTAGCGATAGCGCTAGACTCACAAAAAGAAATTATGACCTTTTTTCCTTCAACCTCAGAAAGGAGTTAGCCCCAAATGAGGTCACTTTTGTGAAAGGAATTGTCATGGATGAAAAAAATAATAAGATTGCCGCAAAAATTGACTTCATTGAACTGGATACCAAGGTTAAAGTGAACAGCACCATTTCTGACGAAAAGAATGGAGAGTATCTACTGACGCTTGAAGCGGGAAAGGATTATGCTATGAATATCTCAAGAGAGGGCCACATGTTTTATTCAGAAAACTTTTCATTGAAAAACCTTAAACCAAACGAAAATTTCAAGCTTAACGCAAATCTGAAGAAGATCAAAGCGGGTGAAAAAGCAGTTCTGAAGAATATCTTCTTTGAATACAACTCTTCCGGGTTAAAAAAACAATCTGAAGCGGAATTGGAAATTTTGGTTGAATTCATGGAAGATAATCCTTCCTTAAAAATTGAGATCAGTGGACATACCGATAGTATAGGTTCTGCCGAATTTAACCAGGAGCTTTCGGAGAAAAGAGCTAAGGTTGTTTACGATTTTTTGATTGGCAACAAAATTCCAACAAGCAGGCTGTCATATGTCGGCTATGGGAAGTCTCAGCCTGTTGCAACAAATGAAACTGAAGCCGGCAGGGCTTTGAATCGCAGAACTGAATTTAAGATTATTTCAAACTGATAGTGAACTAATCAGTTCATCTGGGGATCTTCCGGAAAGTTCACCATCATCGCATACTCCCCTCCCATTTCTCGCAACACATCTTTCCAGAGAGATTCCGGTTTTGTTTTAAAGATGTGCGATGCCTTAGCCTTAAACGTAATCCAGGAGTTTTCGGCTATTTCAGTATCTAACTGGCTTAAGTCCCAGCCTGCGTATCCAAGGAAAAACCTGAAGCTTTCCGGCTTTACCTCACCTGAGTTGATCATCTCCTTTAAAGCTTCAAAATCTCCGCCCCAGTAAAGACCATCAATAATTTCGATAGCTCCCTCCAGATTTGGTACATCATGAATAAAATGAAGCGTATCGGTTTGAACGGGGCCTCCGAAGTATAACCTTGCATCAAAATTGACAATGATTCCTTCCACAGCCTCAGCAAGTTTTAATGGCATTGGCCTGTTTAAGATAAATCCTATTGAGCCGCTCTTTTGGTTCTCACACAGGAATACTACCGACCGTTTGAAGTTAGGATCAGCCATAAAAGGCTCGGCCAGAAGCAATACTCCTTTAGATGGTTTAACAGTGCTCAATTTCCGCAGGTTTAACATTTCATATACGTCTTGATGATTAAATAGTTGTCAATTTTCCCCTATCCTTATGACATCTATTAAAACCCAAACGTTGCCGGATTGCGTTCCCGAAATACTAAAGGTTGTGTAAAATAAAAGTCAAAATTCACGTTATTAGTCCCAAAAATTCATCTAATCTAAATTGGTAATTTTAGAAGCATCCTAACCAGTAAAAATATCATGCAGGAACAATTAAAAGCTTTTGAGAGGATTCTTAAGATCATGGATGAATTACGCGAGAAGTGCCCCTGGGATAAAAAGCAAACAATGGCCTCTCTCCGGAATCTTACTATAGAGGAAACGTATGAACTGGCTGATGCCATAGTAGATGAAGACCTTGAAGGTGTCAAAGAGGAACTGGGTGACCTGTTGCTGCACATCGTGTTTTATGCAAAGATTGCCTCTGAAAAAAAGGCATTTGACATTTCTGACGTCATTAATCACAATTGCGATAAGTTGATCAAAAGACATCCTCACATTTACGGGGATGTCAAAGTGAATTCGGAAGAAGATGTTAAGCAGAACTGGGAAAAACTAAAGTTGGCTGAAGGGAAGAAGTCCATTCTTGCTGGGGTGCCTCAATCTTTACCCGCTCTTATTAAAGCATATCGAATTCAGGATAAAGTGAAACAGGTGGGATTTCAATGGGAAAATGCAGAACAAGTTTGGGATAAAGTGCAGGAAGAAATGAATGAACTAAAAGTGGAAACGTTAGCAGCTAAACGCAACCCGGAGAATATTGAAGAGGAATTCGGGGATCTTCTTTTTGCCTTAGTGAATTATGCCCGTTACATTAATGTTGATCCGGAAAGCGCTCTGGAAAGGACCAATAAAAAATTTACCAGGCGTTTTGAATTCATTGAAAATCAGGTAAACAAATCCAAGGGTGACCTAAAACAAATGACGCTGGAAGAGATGGATGAACTTTGGGAAAAAGCAAAGGCCTTAGAATGAAAGCTATAGCAGTCACCCCACTCGCGGAAAAGAAATGACTTTCACTTAACCTGTATATCTTGAATTCCTTTATAAAGAGAGCGCTCTTATTTTTTATTCTCACGCTGTTATTGGCCGGGGTCGCGGTTTATTCTCACAAATTACTACCGGATGAAACCGATGCCGAAGTAGCCGCCAGAGCAGAGCAAAAGCTGCAAGCTATCATAGCTGATTACGAACAGCTTATCGAAAACCAGCAAGTAGTTGAAGATATTGTAACGAATGGCTTCCGGTCAGAATATTTTGACAAACTTATTTCCAAGCCTTATGATATCCTGGTTCTGAAAGGTGAGGAACTCATTTTTTGGAATGAGAACCGGTTAATTCCTCCAACTTACATCATAAACTCGCTCGAAGAACAAAGCACAACACACAAATTATCTAACGGATACTACGAGCTGGCGATATCCAATAAGCTCGTCAACGGACAGACATACTCTTTTATCAGGCTGCTGCTGATTAAGAACAATCTTTCCGTTCAGAACAATTACATCAGCAATGAATTCAATTCTGCATTATGCATACCGGAGAAGGCTGAACTCTCGCTTGAAGGCGAGGGCGGATACCCCGTAAAAACTAAGGAAGGATACATCGTTTTTTTTCTGCATCTAAAAACACAAGTTTCAAGTCAGCCTGATCCATTTAAGCTTGTTGTTTCGCTGGTCGCGTTGATTTGCCTGATGTTGAGTATATTCTTTTTGGCAAAATATATCGGCTTTCGAACTCCTCTTGCCGGGCTTATTTTTCTGACATCAGCATTTATCGGAATCCGGTGGCTGACGCTGTTTTTAAACTTTCCGCCCGGTCTTTATGATTTCGAGATGTTCAGTCCACAACTATATGCATCATCTATTATTAACAAGTCGCTCGGTGATCTGGCAATTAATCTGTTAATGCTTTTATGGCTGGTGGCGTTCTTTTATAGAAATGTCAAGGTAAGGTTGACCGGCATTCAGAGCAGTGCGGCAAAGTGGTTAGTTACCACTACCCTGCTTGCAGCAGTGCTTTTCATATCAAGAATTGCCTCCTCACTCTTCAAAAGTCTCATGCTCGATTCCAAGATACCGTTTGATTTTAATGACTTCATGAGTTTTAATATCTACAGCATCATTGGCCTGGCATGTATCACCATAACCTTGCTTATTGTCGGACTTTTTACAGCTAAGGCAATCCGTATAGTAATTTCATTCTCACCCGGTCATCGCCTGGTTTTCTATTCAGCGTTATCGGCCTTTTTCACCTATACGGGCTTTTTGGTCGCTACCGGATGTCCAATCCTTGAATACATTGCCGCAATTTCTGTAATCGTTCTGATCTTTATTTTGTATCGCATTGTTTCCCGCCAGCTTTCCTTGGCTGCATTATCCAACATGATTGCGGTGATTGTTTCGCTCTCATTGTTTGCTTCGATTTATTTGTATCACTATAGCGAAATACAAGACCTTGCGAAGAGAAAAAGCCTTGCAAGGAAGCTCTCCACAGAAAGAGATCTGATCACCGAATATTTATTTATCGATGTTCAGGATAAAATTCTGGATGATCTTTTTGTTCGGAACTACTTCAGGAAACCGTTTATTTCCACTCAAGAAATTGTTGACCGGATCAGAGCTAAGTACTTCTCAGGATTCTTCCGAAAGTATGATGCAAACATTTACACCTTAAGTCCAGAGGGCAGATTATTAAGGTCCGGATCAAACGAATATCTCGAATTGCTCAATGAAGAGCAATTATCAAAAGCGCAGCAAACTCTGAGCGATTTTCTATTTTACATTCCCAAGCCTTCCGGCAGCTACGCGTATATCAGCAACCTTCCAATTATATATCAGGGAAAACTTATTGGTTCGGTAGTGCTTGAGCTTACGCCAAAGACCTACTCGCAGAATAACCTTTATCCCGAATTGTTGCTGGAAGACAAAGTAAAACCACCAGAGGTTTTTGAGCGATTTAGCTCAGGCCTTTATTCAGAGGGAATACTCGTTAAAAGAAACGGCACCTATCCCTACCCTTTCAATTTCAACTTCGGCCAGCCGGAAGATTCAGTGCAAAGTGAATTCTATGAAATTCAGGAAGAAGATCTGAATCATTTAGTTTATCGCTACAGCGACTCAAAGCAGGTAGTAATAACCGGCAAATCAAGATCATTTCTCACACCAATCTCGCTGTTCTCTTACCTCGTGTGTATTTACCTTTTTCTGGGCATTTTGCTGGTGGTTGTCAGGTATCTCAATGCCACGCGGTTTTTGAGAAGAAAACCGGTTTCCTTCAGTATGACTTTTAGGGATAAACTACAATTCTCCATGGTAGTGATCATTATCTTTTCATTTTTTGTCATCGGCTTTTTCACCATTTCCAACTTCGTCTCGGAATTTAAGGATACGCACATTGAACATCTGATTCACAAAAACATCAGCATACGAACCGCAATTGAATATATCCTGAAGGAGGACTCTACTATAATTTATTCATCTTCATCAATCAATAGCCAAACTCCAATTGATATTTCAGCTCTTTCTGATATCGAAAGTATTGACATCAACATCTATGATCCCCAAGGGCAGCTATTGAACACATCTCAACCGGAGATATTTGATAAAGGACTTTTATCTACTGTGATGGAGCCGACCGCGTTTCTGAGCGTAGCCCTGAAAAATAAAACCCAGTTCATTCAAAATGAAAGTATCGGCTTGCTCAACTACCTGTCAATATACTCACCGATTAAAAACAAGGAAGGAATACTTCTTGGCTATCTCAACCTCCCTTATTTTGCCAGAGAGCGGGAATTAAACAACGAAATATCCTCGTTGCTTGTAACGCTTGTTAATGTTTATGTTCTGCTTTTGGTTGTCGCAGGATTTTTGGCATACCTGCTTTCAGATTCCATGACAAGATCGTTTAGTGTAATCGGGCAAAAACTAAAGCTGGTTCAGCTTGGCAAAAAAAATGAGCCTATAGAATGGAGTAGTAATGATGAAATTGGAACATTGATAGCCGAGTACAACAGAATGTTAGTTGAATTGGAAAGAAGCGCCCGCTTACTGGCTAAATCTGAACGTGAAATCGCATGGCGCGAAATGGCAAAACAAATCGCGCATGAAATAAAGAACCCCCTGACACCCATGAAGCTGAGCATCCAGCATCTTCAGCGTTCTATGGCCGAAGG
>CAYOYI010000157.1:0-8855 GCA_964408105.1 uncultured Chitinophagaceae bacterium
CACGCCCGTTTGTTTTCTCAACCGCAATGCCCTTTCAATCTCTTGTGGCCGTAAAATGTGCTTATGACATTTTGACAAAACAAGTTAACAGGTCATTAAAAATCAGGCACTTAACCCAACTACTTAAAGAATCCATAAAAGACTTTAAATCAGCAAAACTGCTCACAAGTGAAAGCCCGATCCAGAGCATTATTTTACCGGGAAATGATGTCGCTTTGAACGTTTCCGCAGAGTTGGAGAAAGCCGGATTTTATGCCAAAGCAATTTTATATCCCACTGTCCCGCGCGGACAGGAGCGCATCAGGATTTGCATCCATAGCTTCAATACTGACGATGAAATTTTGGGATTGGCATCAACCCTGAACAAAGTCATTGAATGAAAATTTTCGTAACCGGCATCGGCACCGAGGTCGGAAAAACTATCGTTTCTGCAGTTCTTTGCGAGGCCCTCCAGGCTGACTATTGGAAGCCGGTTCAGGCCGGTAACCTTGAAAGGACGGATACGGATATTGTTAAGAGTTTAGTTTCAAATTCAAAGTCTGTTTTTCATCCCGAAACCTACCGGCTGAAACTTCCGGCCTCTCCGCACAAAGCTGCAAAAGCTGAAAGAAAAACCATCCGGCTTGAACATTTTAAAATTCCAAAGACAGGCAATCACCTGATCGTAGAGGGTGCTGGCGGATTGTTGGTCCCCTTAAACCAGAAGGACTTAATGATTGACCTCGTCTCATATTTAAACCTTCCGGTGATTTTGGTTTCACGCAACTACCTGGGCTCTATTAATCACACACTTCTATCATTAGAAGCCTTAAAAATCAGAAAGATTCAACTGTTAGGTATTGTTTTCAATGGATATGAAGACAATCAAAGTGAGAATATAGTCTTGAAGATTGGCAGGTCAAAATTATTAGGCCGGATTGACCATCATGCAAAATTTAACCAGGATTTAATTGCAGACTATTCCAGAAAAATCAAACCAGCTCTGTCAGATTACTAAGAGTAGTTTCCTACGTAAAAAAGCGTATAATTTCCAAATAATTAACTAAACTTGCCTCCGTCTTACCTTCCATTTTAAGTCCTACCCTTTTTAAATCGCAAAAAGAACTTTACGGATCTATGAGTGTTTCCGGCAAGGAAATTTTTTATCTCATAATTGGCATGGCACGCAGTGGCAATACGGTTACTCATTTGGCCCTTGCCAGCCACCCCGAAATAAGTGCATGTATTGACGAAGTACGATTTGATCCTTTTTTCAATAAAGGAATTTCAGTTTTTACCTACGGAAGTGAAACGGCTGCCGAAAAACAAAACAGCCATTTGTCCCTCTTCAAAATGATGGCCTCACTCAGCAATAAAATGAATTCTAAAGCCTTTGGAGTTCATACAGTTGTGAAATCCCGCGATGCCGAATTACTTGTAAAAGCAATTCAAAACAATTATCCGTCATTAAAGATCATCCTGATCAAACGGCTCAATATGGTTGCACAATTAGCATCAGTATGCCGTTCAAATAAAAATCAGATATGGTCTTCTTTTGAGCCTGTACTTTTTAATCTGGAACCTTTAGCTATTGCTGAAGCTGAATTAATTCACCATATTAAAAGTGTTATGGTTGCAATGAATGCCTTTGAGAGTTTAAAGGATACCCACGAAGTTTCGGAATGGATTTACGAGGATGAATTGGAAATTCAAAAACCGGTATTCAAACGACTTTTTGACTTTCTGGGCGTACAGGATTTTGACCCTTCTCCGTTCATACCATATAAGCTAAATCCACCGGCAGAAAACTTCGTAACTAACTACAAGCAACTGCTGATAACTGCCACGAATACTCTTAAGCTTGAAACAGGTCACAGTAAACTAAAGGATCAATTCATGACCTACCTTGAAAGCCAAATCAGCTCTCCCAACCGGCCGTTTTCGCGCCTTTCCGATGAAATCGGAAAAAGGGTAGCATGAAATCAACAGGGGTTGCTCCTTTGGAATACCGAGGAGCTTGAAGTCAACCTGCAGTCGGGGAGAACCAACTCTATTAATGGATATAATCTCCCTATCGTTGTAACTTCATTGCATGTTAAACAGGCTGAGGGATAATGTATCCACATTATTTAAAGACAAGGCTGACCCATACACATCGTATGATGCTTCACGCTTTATAAAAGATAAGCGCTTCCTGTGTAATGCTCCTTTCAACAACATGTATTTCAACGTGCACGGTCAGGCGGCACCATGCTGGCTCACCTTAACAGGCGCTGATAACATCCGCAACAAGATTGTCAGGGAAATATGGCAAGGAGAGTGGTTCACTAACATCAGAAGCGCAATTAGAGAAAGAAACCTTTCCTATGCATGCTCCACATGTGATAAAAATATCAGGAGCGGTAACCACGTCTCATCGCTTTCCAAGCTGTACGATCTTGAATATGAGCTGACTGAATACCCTGTTGAGATGGAATTCGAGCTGAGCAACACGTGCAACCTCGAATGTGTCATGTGCAAGGGGGAATTATCATCCACGATTCGCAAGAACCGCGAGCTGCTCCCACCATTGGAACTTCCCTACAATGAAAGTTTTGTTGAACAATTGGCGGAGTTCCTTCCGCATCTGAAAGAAGCGAAGTTTCTGGGAGGCGAGCCGTTCCTCATCCCCATTTACTACAAGATATGGGAGAAAATCATTGAAGTGAACCCGGACATTAAGATCACGGTGACCACAAACGGAACCGTCTGGAACAAACGCGTTCAACGCATAATTGAATCGCTGCACTTTAATATTATCATGTCAATTGACGCCTTCTCAAAGGAGGCATACGATGCTATTCGCATAGGAAGTGATTTTGAAAAGGTGATGACCAACTTTGAGCACTTCAGGAATTACACGCAAGCCCGGAAGTCATACATGGGCGTGTCGGTGAATCCTCTTAGAAAAAACTGGAGCGAAATAAAAAACTACGTTGACATCTGCAATGAAAAGGACGTTTACCTCTGGTTCAATACCATCGTTTATCCGTTTGATGAAGCCCTGTGGACATGGGGTGCGGAAAAATTAACAAAGGTTTATTCTGTGCTTTCTTCACAAAAGCCAAACCCTAAAACCGCGGATTGCAGAAAAGAAGTTTACGATTCCAATGTCACCAATTTCAGGAACCTTGTTGAAGTTCAAATAAAGAACTGGTGGACTGATGCGAAGCGAAAGGAAGAACAAAAATTGAAGGATGCCGATTCAATGAGTGACAAGCAAATGCTAGCATCGCTGAGGGATAACCTGGTGGGATATGTTTATTCCGATGCCTACCTGCCGCAGCATATAAAAGAAAACAAAGAAAAACTCATCCGGGAAAAAGTTGAATCGCTTCAATATTCAGCAGAAAACGGGATCATCAGGGATTTGTTTCTGTTGCCGGAAACGGATGCAGTGAATAAAATCGAAAATGAAATATTGAAAATGAAAAATTAAACGTGCTTCAGAAGTTCCTCCATTACATCAACCCTGTAAGCAAGGCCGCAATAAAGCCTGCAAGGGACAATTCCATTTGTCTTTACCCATTCTTCAACGTGATGGTGACTGCGGGAGGAAATTATAAGCCTTGCTGCAAGTTCTTCGGACATCTTTCCCATGAAGATAAAATGCTTCAGTCTCCGAAGCATACATTTAATGATGCGTGGAATTCAAGCGACATGGTCAAGCTCAGAAAAGAATTGCTTGCGGGTAAAAAACCTGAGGGGTGCCGCGTTTGCTGGGAAGAGGAAAGCAAAGGCATCAAGTCCATGCGATATGATTCTGCCGATTATCCGGTAGATGCCAAGCAGATGGAGCAATTGGAATCTCCAATCCGTATTGATCTGTATCCAAGTAACGTCTGCAACTTAAAGTGCCGCATTTGTAGTCCTCACTACAGCAGCAAGTGGATACCGGAAGCAAAAGAAACGCTCGGTGTTGAAGAGGAAATTCACCTGAATCTTACCGAAGAAAATTTCAGTCAACTCAAACAATGGCTTCCTCGGATGGTGGAGATCGGTTTGTTCGGAGGTGAGCCGCTTTATCTCAAAGAAACCATTATCATGCTTGAGTATTGCGTGGAAAATGGGTACAGCAGAAACATCACGCTGCTCATCAACACAAACGGCACGATCTATTCGGATAAGCTGATGCAATTGTTTAAAAAATTCAAAAAAGTAATTCTGAATTTCAGCATTGATGATATCGGAGGACGTTTCGAATACCAGCGCAAAGGAGCAAAATGGAATGAGGTCGTAGAAAACCTCAAGTCCTATTTGGCTAATGGCGGCAGCATCAAACAAAGCGCACAAATAGAGTGCAAGATTTGCTGTACCGTAAGCATATTCAATATTTACTATTTACCTGAATTGCTTGACTGGATTGATGCTAATTTCCCCGGCATCCAAACGTATCTTAATATGCTTTATGGCCCTTACTCTCTTTCGGTAAGAAACCTGCCGCAGCCGGTGAAAAGGGAGATCGCTTCGAAAATTAAAAAATACGAACCGGAAACACTCCGCTTTCACGAAAAGGCAACCCGGACACTTGATAACATTACCGAGTTTCTGAATCTGGAACCGAATGTTTCTTTCAATGAATGTCTGAAAGAAATCCAGCGTGGCGATGCTTATCGCGGAGAGAAGTTTGATGAGGTTTTTCCTGAATTGTTTGCTTTAATCCAAAAGGGTGGTTAACCCGGCCGGGTAATAACATTCTGTTTTGCCAGCCGTTGAAATAAGAAACCCTCAGCCCATACGGTGGCTATCATTTACGGGCATTATTTTTTTTATCGCATACTTCGTATTCTCTCTGTATTTCTATAAGGAACGACTGCAGGCTGACGGCACTTCTATGGTATTTGAGATGTGCAATAACGAGGGATTCCCGTATGCTCAAAACCGGTTCATAATTTACCTTTTGGATTGGCTTCCTGTGCTCGCGATTCAGGCAGCAATGCCTTTAAAAGCGGTCATTATCGCGTGGATAATCAACTACACCCTATTTTATGCCTTGTGTTTTATTACAGCGGTAACCCTGAAAAACCAAATGAATGCATGGCTGATTCTTGCCGTCTGCGCCTTTACGATGGCAACGGTTTTTTACAACATCGCGGACGAGATCACGCCTGCTGCCGCTTTATCTCTTGTAATTTTTTCGCTGCTGGGAAAACATAAAAACAAACGGGCAGTGATAGTGGCTTGCTGCCTCATCTTCTTCATCGCATTTTCCCATTTGATCGCTGTGCTTGCGCTTGGCCTGCTTGCTGTTTATGTGCTGATGGCTGAGCGGGAAGTATTCCTTAAAACCATTAAAGATCATTTCATACTGCTCCTGGTGTTCTGTCTGATGCTGGCAGTCAGGCTGGTGTTTGCCGCAAATGAAAATTACGAAAGCGGAAGGCTGGAAATCAACGAGGTGAGAATAGACAATTTCCATAGCCATCTGAATTTTGAATACCTGATAGCTTTTGTCAGGTTCCTGACCACCACGCATCCCGTCATTTTCACCATGCTCATTGCATTCTTCGCTTTAGTGTTTTGGCAGCGAAAATGGAAAGCGGTGGCGGCATCATTCATTACGTTGATTGGATTTTCTTTGGTTTGGCTGTTTTACGCCAACCCGCAAGCCGGCTCAAACCTGAATCCTTATGACCATCTCAATATCCGATGGTTGTTTCCGTTCAGCTTTCTGGTTGTCTATTTATTTTTTAATGAATTTTTAAAACAATTCCCGAAGGCGCAACATCTGAAACTGCTGAATTTGGCAATGCTTGTTTTGCTTGGTGCCCAGTTCATATGGTTGTTCATGGCTTCTCCGCGGGCGGTTAATACAGTGAATCAGTTTGCAGCGCTGGCTCAAACAGCGAAACAAGAGCAAGGTTCGAAGTTTTATATTGAAAGGAATGCTGCATGTCCTGAAGTGTACTACCACAGTTTACAAACCGCCTCGATAATTTATTCCGCCATTGAAGGGCCCGAACATACTATTCAGATCGTTATTGCAGACAGCGGAGAAATAGATAAAGTTAAAAGCACCGGCAGCAAAATAATTTATCTCGGAAGCGACTGGCAGGTCAATCATCATCAATTGAATAAGAGATACTTCCGCCTGGAACCCGGTTTTTACCACCACCTGGAAATTGATTTTAGCGATTGCTCCGAAATTCAACCACAGATATAACTTTATCACGAGTAAATGTATCTGCATAAAACCGGCTATTGATCTGAAGTGAGAACCGCAAGGCGTTTATTTGTTTCCATTATTATTTTTCTCGTGCTGCTTGAAGCCGGGCTGCGCCTCACGGGCAAGTGGAAAACTGCTTCCGAAAAAAGCGTGGGCGAATTCTTTTATGAATGGGGCTATGAAACCAAACATCTCTATTCCTACGAGCCAAACGATACTTTTATTATGGACATCGGTGAATACCGCTGGGAATATCACACCAATGACATGGGCTACCGCGAGCGCAACATTGACACTACGGATACTTCAGGAATACGCGGCTTCGTGATCGGTGATTCATTTGTGGAAGGGAACGGGACAGCCTATGACAGCTCCTTCACCCGACATCTGGAAGGCCTGCTTCGCAAAGACCATCCTGATGCCGACCTGTACATTTGCGGCATTTCCGGCTTCGATCCTTTTTTTTCCTACGTAGCGCTGGCCGAGCGACTGATGGAGTATAAACCCACCCATGTAATTGTTTCCGTGAATGATTCCGATTTTGATGACTACACCATCCGAGGTGGATTCTCGAGGTTCAAGCCTGATGGAAAGGTTCGGTATAAAGAGCCTCCCGCATTCCTGCCATATTACCGATACAGCCACATCGTTCGCGTGATCGTGCATGAATTTCTCAAGTATGATTATTACCTCATCAGGCGGGTGAATGTGGATGAACAAACCCGAGAAGCTGCCGATAGTATTTCAGCCTGCCTGCTTAAGACCTATGAACTGTGCGAAGCAAATGGAATCAGGTTCCTGGCAGTGATCTACCCTACCCCGCACGAGATTTGCTATGAAGATCACCCCGGTACATTGACAAAAGTAATTTCACTTGCGGATAAGAAAGGCTATCCTGCAGTTCACCTGTATGAGCCGCTGAAAAAAAATATGAAGGCCGGTGATTGCCTGAGCTACTGCTGGTATGTTGACAGCCATTTCAATCGTAAAGGCTATGCATTGATGGGTGATATTTTAGATTCAATGATCAGACACCAGTATCCGTCATTCTGGGAAATTCCCGGTTGATTCCATCATATTAATAATACACCGGCTCACTGCCCTTGCCTTCTCTATCTCCCCCGCTTCATTCAAATGGCAATCATCCTTCCAGTTTTCTTTGGTTATAATTTCCGGAGTGATATCGCAGTAAGCAACTCCATGCCGCCCGCTTAGCTCTTTTAACAGGGCAGCGTTGCGGTCAATGCCAGCGAGATATTCAGGCGCAAGATTCGGCCAATCTTTATTGGCAATGAACGGAACGAGGAGCGCTTCGCTGCCGTTTGCCCTGATCTCGCGTATCAGTGTTTCTATATTATTATAGAATGCGTTGGCATCTGGGTTTGTAAGAAAGGTGCTGTCACGAAACCAATCCGTAATCATCTTTTCCCCGGTGTGCTGAAAATGCGCAGCATCATTGAAACCGGGATAAAACACCCTGATGATAAAAAAACTGAGAAATCGTGAATGAAGCAGACGCCTGAAAGGAGCAGGCATCGGTTTTATATCGTCAAAAGGCAGCCTCCAGTGAGAATAATCCGGCTGATAAGGTCCGCCTTCATAATAAGAAAACGAATCGTTCCCCCCGGTGTGTATCACCACAAGGTCAGGCCGGAAATATTTATACTTGAAAAGGTAGTGCGTCAGCAATTCAAGGCTGGTTCCCGCTGGCAACCCGCCATTGATCACCTCCGCGGTTTTATATTTCCCCGATGAGAAATGATGCCATGCTGTATCGAGCATCATCAGTTTCGCAACTTGTTCGGGAAAAGTGTTTTCAGTCCTTTCAATGAAGTAAGAATATGTGGTGGAGCCTCCGAGAAATAGAATGCGGTATGCCGTGCTATCCCTGAAAAAAGGAACCGTATCACCACGGTAGCCGTATTTGTTGTGCCATTGATAACCCGCCTGAGAATAGTTGGGCGTGCAGATGTAATTCAGATAAGGATGAGCGGTGAGGCGCGGAAGGTTGTCGGTATCGCTTTTGCCAAGAAGGAACATCCGCATTTTTGAGTAACCATAGGTGCGGCTGATCATCACTTGCCCCGTGATCTCCAATAACGTAATTATAAAGATCACCAGAATCCCCGTAAAGGCCAGTTTGCGGTTAATCATTTCCTATTGTTGATTGAGATAGTGTTATGAATTCCCGAAAACCGTAACCACCTTTTCATCCTTTATCATTTTGAGCTGCCATTGCAAATTACCTAAATCAACATCAGGATCATCGAGGATCAAAGTTTCCTTGTAGTTCCCAAGAACATCCGCCAGCAGCGGGTAATTGCGGAACTTCATTTTGCCGCCCGCATTATACTCAAGCCGGTAATGAATGGCGTTCTCGTTTCCGGTGTAAACCGGCTGTCCTCCGTAATTCTGAAGGTAAAGCGTAAATATCAGGCTGCTTGATGGTTTGTGAATGGAAACATCCTTCACCTCTGCTTTCAGCACCGCTGCAACATACTCAAATTCATTCACCTCGCATTGATTCAGAAAAATATATGGCTCCTGGCTGACGGGAAAATAAAAATCATTCAGCGGATACTCAATCTCCGGCATCCTCCTTGCCAACTCTTCCTGCGTTGCTTTGCTGATGGGGTAAGTTTTGTTTTTCTTCGCGGGGTCTGAAGGGCCT
>CAYOYI010000158.1:0-8083 GCA_964408105.1 uncultured Chitinophagaceae bacterium
TTTTAAAACGCGCCTCTGGTTTTATAATGTCGCCAGCCGCAGGAAGATGAACAAATTCAAATACTGGATGCGCGACAAAGTTGGTGAGCCTCCCGTGCTGTATGATTCATTATTGGCAGTCAAGTCAACCGCACTTATAACTAATTATCTGAAAAACAAAGGCTACTTCTATGCACAGGTGGATTATTCCACAGAGGTTAAGCGCAAGAAAGCTGTTGTCACCTACCATGTGAAGCTGGGGAATTTATACAGGATTCGCTCCATACTATTTCCATCCGACAGCGATGCGATCAGCCAGATAATTTTTCACCGCAAGGAAGAATCTCATCTCGTGCCGGATGAGCCGTTTGATGTTTCCGTTTTAAAAGCAGAAAGGGAACGGATTTCTGATGATCTCAGGAATGAGGGCTATTACCTGTTCAACCGGGAGATGGTGTATTTCGACCTAGACAGTTCGAAGGAAAGACTGAAGCTGGATGTGTATATCAGGATCAATGAATCACAGGACTCCTTACAACATGCAGTTTTTTTCATTGACAGCATTTATGTATATCCGGATTTTTCGCTGGAAAAAGATAAGAATGCTCCGGCATTAAATGACACGGTTCTCTTCAAGGAGTTCCGTTTCATCAGCAAAAAACTGAAATACCGGAAACGTGTGCTCGCCTCGGCAATTCATTTTGCCAAAGACAGCCTCTTTAGGAAAAACAACCACACGGCCACAATCAATCACTTGTCAGACCTGGGAGTATTCAGATATGTGAACATTGAATACAGGCAGAAGCAGCGCGATGGAATAAATTATCTCGATTGCCATATCTATTTATCACCTTCTAAAAAGCAGGAAATAGCTGCGGAATTTGAGGCAAACAACAACACCGACTACAACCTCGGCACGTCTCTCACCATCAGCTACAGGAACAAGAATATTTTTCGAGGAACAGAGACATTAAGCTTCAGCATTTCGGGAGGCTTCGAATCAAATCTCGAGAGGGGAACAAGATTCTTCAATACGGTTGACCTGCAATTTAAGGTTGACTTATACTTCAATCAATTCTTGCTTCCTTTCAGAGCCAAAATTTCAAAAACTGCGCGGCCTAAAACCAGGATCACTTTCAGAAATGAATACCTGAGAAGAATAGAATACTATACCACCAACACTTTTGCTTTCCTTTTCGGATATGAATGGTATCGCGGAAGAACTCAAAGACATATTCTGAATCCGCTTGTTTTCAATTTCGTGAAGATCATCGAGTCCACCTCAGCTTTTGAAGATATTTTGAGGCAAAGCCCTTCATTGAGGAACAGTTTCACACAGCAAATGATATTAGGCTTTGAATATAATTACATCTGGACAAATCAGAAGTTTCATCGTGGTCGCAGCTTCTTTTATTACATCGGAAAAATAAACAGCTCAGGTAATTTCCTGCATCTCATCAATGTGCTTGCGCATTTGGATGACGGGAAAAAGCCACCTTACGAAGTTGTGGGCGTAGAGTATTCCCATTTTTTCCTTGTTGATTCTGACATCAGAAATTACCTGAAGCTTCATCGCAAAATTCAGCTCGTGTCCAGACTCTATGGCGGCATTGGTGTTCCTTATGGAAACTCAAAGAGCCTGACGTATGTAAAACAATTTTTTTCCGGTGGGGCAAACAGCATGCGCGGATGGCGCATTCGCTCTCTCGGGCCTGGCGCTTTCAACTTTGAAGAATCAGACATCTACAATGAAACCGGGCAATTTTTCTTCGACCAGACCGGTGAGATCAAACTCGAAGCTAACGTTGAGTTTCGATTTGATATTTATAAATTTTTCAAAGGAGCGGTCTTCCTTGACGTTGGGAACATCTGGCTGCTGCGTGAAGATACATCAAGGGTTGACGCAAATTTTGAAGTCAGCCGTTTCTGGAACGAATTCGGTTTAGGAACCGGATTAGGCCTGCGCTTCGACTTTACTTACTTCGTCCTGAGATTTGACATTGGCTTGAAAATGAGAGAACCTGCTAATGGCAAGGACAGGTGGCCCATCGGGAACTTTGATCTCGGGAACAAAGCATGGCGACAGGAAAATATGCGATATAATCTGGCTATTGGCTATCCTTTCTGATTTGTTGCCGATAGCTTTTACTGCCTGTTTCTTAACTTAGCTATGCCTAAAAGCCACATCTATGAAGCAATGCCAACTCAATCTTAAAACGGGAACACTCATTCTGGCTTCACTTATTTTTCTTCAATCTGTTTCTTTCGCCCAGTTTACATTTCGCAAAGTCACAAATATCCCCGTTACTGAAAACAATGATCCCAAAAAATTTCCGTGGACAGGAGGATTCAATAATCCGCAATTCTCCGGGGTTGACATTAACAATGACGGGATAAAAGACCTTGTTGCATTCGACCGCACTGGTGATAAGGCAATAACATTCATCAATAACGGAACATCAAACGTAAGCGATTACATTTATGATCCCAAATACGAGGCTGCATTTTCAAACTTCATCCAATGGATGCTAATGGATGATTTTGATTGCGATGGAGTGCCGGATGTTTTCACATTTCACGTTGGAGCGGCTGATTACTACAAGGGAAGATATGCGCCTAATAACACAATCGGATTTGATTCGGTTACATTTTTAGGATATCATTCCTCATTCAGCGGCTATTTAAACATCTTTATTTCTCCGGTTGACATACCGGCAATTGTTGATGTAAATAACGATGGTGATCTTGATGTACTCACTTTTCATCAACTGGGAGGAACGCTGGTTTATTATGAAAACCAATCACAGGAATTGACAGGCACTTGCGGTGATACGGTTATGTACAAGTTGATCACTGAATGTTGGGGAGATTTTTTTGAAACGAATTTCTGCGGAGCTACGCTTGATGCTTGCGGTGGATTCCCAACCGACAGTTGTATTTTTTTTGAAAGGCCACACTCCGCTGGACAGGTTAGGCATAATCGGCACTCTGGCTCAACCGTAATGGCTTATGATGATGACGGTGACGGGGACAAAGAAGTTATTTTAGGAGACATTTCCTGTCAGGTGCTGGACTGGCTCCGAAACGGAGGCGATGAGGATTGTGCTGATATGGATTTGGAAGATTCCACCTTCCCTTCTTATGACGTTCCTTATCAATCCCCGATCTTTCCTGCACCATTTTATGTTGACGTGGATAATGATAACATCCGCGACCTGCTTGTATCTCCGAATGAACCACGCGCTTCCGAAAACTACAAGTGCATTTGGTTTTACAAAAATGTGGGTACGGAAGACAGCGTTCACTTCCAGTTGGTTTCAGACACCTTTTTGATCAGTGAAACGCTTGATTTTGGCGAAGGCGCCTACCCCGTTTTCTTTGACTACAATTCAGACTCACTGTTAGATCTTGTGGTCGGAAATTATGGCTACTATCTTAATGGCGTTACCTACCGGACAGGTTTGGCCTTACTTGAAAATGTCGGCTCTCCCACCGCACCGGCATTTGAATTAGTTGACAGGGACTGGCAGTCACTGACATCGTTGGGACGAAAAGCTTTATATCCGGCATTTGGCGACCTCGATGGCGATGGCGATCAGGATATGGTGGTTGGCGAATTCGATGGCTATCTTCATTTCTTCCGCAACACTGCAGGACCTGGGACTGCTTCATTTACCCTTGAAATGCCTCAGATGTTTGATATAGACGTTGGGCAGTTTAGCGCACCTTTCATTTATGATGTCAATAGAGATGGTTTGCTTGATTTGGTGTTGGGTGAAAAAAGCGGGAATCTCGATTATTTCGAAAACACAGGAACCGCAACCAATTTTAAATTCGACACCGATCCTACTAATAGCTTTTTTGGTGAAGTGATTACAAGGGTTCCCGGATTTCCTGACGGATATAGCAATCCGGTTATTACCACGCTTGATTCCTCCAGCACACTCTATCTTCTTGCAGGAAGCGATGAAGGCCAGATCAGAACTTACCTTTATGACACCAGCATGATCAATGGAGGCGCATTTCCAAAACTGTTCAATAACTATTCTAAAATTGATGAGGGAGAAAAAATTGCTATCGCGGTTGCCGACCTCACAGGTGATGGCAAAATGGAAATGGTTGCGGGCAATTACCGGGGAGGGCTTGCATTCTTCACGCAATCCGATACTATTTATACTCCTGTTTCGGATATATCTGTTAAAAATGAGTTTGCCAGAGTTGAAATATTCCCAAATCCGGCCAATGATGCAGTGACGATTCGTCTTGCTTTAGCTGATCAAAAGGATGAGATAGGTATTGAATTATTCGACCTTTTGGGAAAATCTTTACGATTTGTAAAACAACAGGCAGCACCAACCATGATATTCCACTTGCCTGATGCGGCTGATGGAATCTATTTCCTGAGATTGTCTTCAGGACAAAAAATTAACACACAAAAGCTCATTATCCAGCGTTAATAACTTGCACTTTGAAACTATTTTATTCAAATAGCGTTAAGTAACACTGTTAAACAAACAATGTTTGCAAGAGCCTCAAATATCGCCTTGTCTTTCATCCTGGTAGTTCTCTCCAGCGGGTTTACCATTACCCAACATTTCTGCCGGGAACAATTGGTAAACGTGGGCTTGTATTCGCTGGGTGAATCCTGCGAACATGATGCCCCGGTAAGTTGCTGTACTGAATCAAAACCGGAACATTGCGCCTACAGCATTGATGAATCCGATTGCTGCAAAAACCAAAGCAAATACGTTAAGTTCAGTGAACAGTTCACTGTAAAGCAAAAGGAAAGCAATCAGCCGCTTGAATTCAGTTTTCTGCCCGTAAATATTTTCTTCACGATCAAAGAAATCTTCACTCAAAAGGAGTTCAAGCCAATACAGCTACATCCACCGTCTTTACTAAAAGACATCCCGATTTTGTTTCAGTCTTTTTTATTATGAGCAACATGGGCTAATCAAAACAGCCCATTTTTTATCTCCCTATAGCCGGCATTTCGAAAGAAATTCCCGCTGGTGATTCTGTTTTTCATTGATTTCAAATTGATAAAATGAGAAAGTTGCTTGTATGTTTTTTAGTACTCAGTAATGTGCCTGTCACTTGGGCACAGGACATTCTTCAGGGCGTTGTTGCTGAGGAAGATCAAAAAGGAGCTCTTAATCCTTTAGTTGGCGTCAATGTTTTTTGGCTCGGCACTACTACCGGGGCAACCACGGATACAAGCGGTGTTTTCGGTATTGAATGTTTGCACGAAACCCATCCGCTTGTGATCAGCTATGTCGGTTATGAGCCGGATACCGTGAATGTGAAAAGCCATGATTTCCTGACCATCATTTTGAAAAACACCAAAGAGTTGAAAGAAGTGGAGATCACCTACCGGAAAAAAAGCACGGAGGTTTCCTACGTTGACCCGATCCAAACACACCAGATTTCACAGGATGAATTATTTAAAGCAGCTTGTTGCAACCTATCGGAGAGTTTTGAAACGACTCCATCAGTTGATATAGCCTTCACCGATGCACTTACCGGAACACGTCAGATCCAGATGCTCGGGCTTGCCAGCGCTTACACCATGGTGACAAGGGAAAATATTCCTTTCGTACGGGGACTGGCGTCAGGGCAGGGCTTCACTTATATGCCAGGCACATGGATAAGTTCAATACAGCTAAGCAAGGGAACTGGCTCGGTCGTGAATGGATATGAAAGTATTGCCGGACAAATCAACGTTGAACCTCAAAAGGCTGAAGACAATCAGCCCAATTTGCTGAATGTTTATCTGAATCAGGAAGGTCGTGCAGAGGTGAATCTGAATCTATTCAACGATGTTGGAGCCAAGTGGCACACAGCAACACTGCTTCATGCCCATGGTAAGCCTTTCAAAATGGATGAAAATGATGACGGGTTTCTTGATTTCCCGCGCAAGTATATGGTTACCGGGATGAACAGGTGGAAGTTTGACAATCACAAAGGACTTGAAAGTGAGATTGGAATTACGGGATTGCGGCAGGATGAAATTGGCGGGCAGATGAAATTCGATCACAACGAAGTGCGCGACACTTTGCACCCTTACGGATTCAGGATGAAAACAAATCGTGTTGAAGGCTTTGTGAAGCTCGGTTATGTGTTCCCGAAAAAACGTTATAAAAGTTTCGGCATTCAATTATCCGGATCATGGCATGACATGGATTCGTATTTCGGGTTGAGAGATTATGACGCTACCCAATACAGCGGATATTCCAATTTCATTTACCAATCCATTCTCGGCAACTCCAATCACAAATTCAAAACCGGGATCAGTTTCTCTTATGACAACTATGACGAAAACCTCGACACCATGAATTTTGAGAGAAACGAATATGTTCCCGGTGCATTTCTCGAATATACCTTCACGCATCGTGAAAGCATCACCATTGTTGCCGGAGGAAGGATTGATTACAACAACAATTACGGATTTTTTGCGGTGCCGCGACTGCATGCCCGATTTGCCCTTGCCAAAAAAACCGTGCTGCGCTTATCAGGCGGTGGCGGGCATCGCACGGCAAACATCATTGCTGAAAATATCGGATTACTGGCTACATCGCGAACGTTCATCATTGTTCCTGATCATGATGTGAACAGCGGATACAGACTCGAGCCGGAATTCGCATGGAATTACGGCATCAGCCTCACGCAGAATTTCACCCTCTGGAAACGAGAGGGAGTCTTTGTCCTTGACTATTACCGAACTGATTTTCAAAACCAGGTGGTGGTTGACCTCGATCACAGCCCGCATGAAGCGCGCTTTTATAATCTCAATGGGAAATCATATTCCAACAGTGTTCAGGCGCAATTGGATTTTGAAGTTTTGAAAAGATTTGATGTGCGCCTCTCTTACCGCTGGTATGACGTGAAGACATCTTACACGCGCGGACTGCTTGAGAAACCTCTGGTGTCGGCACATCGCGCATTCATTAATCTTGCATACCAAACTATTAAAAAACGAAGAGAATGGAAGTTTGATCTCACCGTTCAGTGGCAGAGTGAAAAAAGAATCCCTTATACCGCATCGAATCCGGAGCAATATCTGCTCGGTGAATATTCACCGCATTTCTTTCTGATGAATGCTCAAATAAGCAAAGCTTTCAGAAGAGGAGTGGAAGTATATGTTGGAATGGAGAATATTCTCAATTACACCCAGGAAAATCCCATCCTGGCTGCCGATATGCCTTACAGTAAATATTTCGACAGTTCAATGGTGTGGGGACCAATTTTCGGAAGAACAACCTATGCAGGGTTCCGGTATAATTTTAAATGGAAACAGGAACACTTTGACAAACCTGAAAATCCATAAATGCGAACAACATTATTTAACCATAAAAATGATTCAAATGAAAACGACAAGTTTGATCTTAACTGTGTTACTTGGGCTGCTTTTTACAAATGCCAATGCACAGAGCGAAAAAAAGAAAGTAGAAACCATTGAAATCAAGACATCTGCTGTTTGCGGCATGTGCAAAAACACCATTGAAACCGCACTTTATCAACTGAAAGGAGTGAAATCAGCATCGCTCGATGTGCCCTCAAAGGTTGTTACGGTGAAATATAAAACCGCCAGCGTCACGTCTGATGAGATAAAAAAGGCAATTACCCTTGCCGGTTATGATGCCGATGATATGCCGGCTGACGCGCAAGCTTATGAGAAGCTTCATGCATGTTGCAAGAAGGGTACTCATCATTAGTTGCATTGCCAATTGAGGCAAACTTAGATTTCAAACAACATTATCTTTGCCCGTTCATTTTTAAAAAAGAACTGAATGGGTTTACAATGTGGCATCGTAGGGCTTCCGAACGTAGGTAAGTCAACACTATTTAACGCACTATCAAGCGCCAAGGCACAGGCAGCGAATTTTCCTTTTTGCACAATCGAACCGAATGTTGGTGTGATCACGGTGCCGGATGAAAGGCTGATTAAAATCGCTGAGTTGGTGAAACCCGAGAAGATCATTCCCACAACAATTGAGATCGTTGATATTGCCGGCCTGGTGAAAGGAGCAAGTAAAGGAGAAGGGCTGGGGAATCAATTCCTTGCCAACATCCGTGAGACCGATGCCATCATACACGTGCTGCG
>CAYOYI010000158.1:8093-8806 GCA_964408105.1 uncultured Chitinophagaceae bacterium
ATATCGTGCATGTTGACGGCAGCGTGAATCCTGTGCGCGACAAGGAGATTATTGACACCGAGTTGCAATTAAAAGACCTTGAAACCATTGAAAAGAAAATGCAACGCCTTGAGCGGATGGTGAAATCAAATGATAAAGATGCCATTGCCGCAATGGATTTGGTAAAGCAACTGAAGGCTCATATTGAAACGGGTCAATCGGCAAGAACTTTCCCGAAAAAGTTTGAGGAAAACAAAAACTTAGCCGACCTCTACCTGCTCACCTCAAAGCCGATTGTTTACGTATGCAACGTGGATGAAAAATCGGTGGTGAACGGGAACCAGTTCGTGGAGCAGGTACGGCAAGCAATAAAAAATGAAAATGCGGAACTGTTGATTATCTCTGCGGCAATTGAAGCCGATATTGCACAGTTAGACAGCTATGAAGATCGGCTCGCATTTCTGGCTGATCTTGGACTAAAAGAATCAGGAGTTGCACGATTGGTGCATAGCGCCTATCATCTGCTCAATCTTATCACATACCTCACTGCCGGTGAAAAAGAAGTGCGTGCCTGGACAATTCACAAAGGCATGACTGCACCGCAGGCAGCGGGTGTCATCCACACTGATTTTGAAAAAGGATTTATCAGAGCTGAAGTGATCGCCTATACTGACTACATCAAATACGGCTCAGAAGCCGCTTGCCGGGATGCTGGTAAACTGCGCGTTGAAGGA
>CAYOYI010000159.1:0-8802 GCA_964408105.1 uncultured Chitinophagaceae bacterium
ATGGTAGTGATTTTTCTCTAAGGTTTTAAATCGGGGCGGAATAAAGTTTTTATGTTTTCAGCCTTATACAAACCAACCCATCACACACCAGTTCAGATAGTAATGAGTCTCTAATAAGGTTTGAAGCGCTGAGAAATAAAGTTTTTGTATTCAACCTTAGTGCAAAACACAACCCAGACACACCAACCTTATTACCTTATTCGTAAATTCAACGCAAGAAATTTCATCAGCCATGAAAATTCAATTTAACAATCTCTACACGCATTTCATCTTTACCACCCTTCACCGCCTGCCTTTGATTATCGGGAAACACCGTGAGCGTATCGAAAAATATATCACGGGAATTGTTTCAAATAACAAGTGCAGGATGTATGCTATTTACGCTAACCCTGAACACGTTCATTTTCTCGTTTCCCGTTCGCCCCAAATGGATGAAGAGACGCTGGCAACGATAATTGCCGACAGCTCCGAGAACTTTATCAACGACAATCAGCTATGCAGCGGACGCTTTAAGTGGCAGAATACTGCCGCAGCATTTTCCGTTTCAAAATCAGATGTTGACAAGGTTTGCAAGTACATTCTCAGCCAGCCGCAGCATCACCGCAAAGTGAGTTTTGCAGATGAGTTCAATGCTTTTGTCAGGCATTATCAAGAAACCATTCATCCGAAGAAGGAGCCAGATAGAGTAGTTTAAAGCCCAGACACTTTCATTCCCATCTTCCCGCGCGGCTGCCGGTTGTTCGCACAGGCAAACGCCTGCCCTAGAGATTGCAGGTATTTTAAATAGTGGTTGGACAAGAATAATGAGGTTGAGTTAACATGGTAATGATTTTTCTACTAAGGCTTTAAATCGGGGAATAATAAGTTTTTATGTTTAGCCTTAGTACAAACCTTAGGTTAGCGAAGGCTCCCTTCCCACAAGCTATCTGCAGAAATCACGGCATCATCCCTTTTCCCGAACCGTCATAAAAAACTTTTCCATGACGTTTCGGTTTTCCGGGGTGATCTGGTAAAGATTACTAGGGTGTTTCGGTTTTCCGAAACAGGTTAGGAAGGATTTCTGAAGTCACCGGCTTATCATCCCATCGTCAGCTTATAAGGTGAACCATTGCTCAAATCTTAACCTTAATTAACGGTTTAGCAGAACTCAAGTTCGTTAAAGCATCCGAGGCAAGGGGGTAAGCGTTTTGGCATAAGTAGGGGATTCTTCGGTCGCAAAGCCTCCCTCAGAATTACGGGATTATTAAATTTGGAAAACAGATTAATAATCAATAACAATCTTACTCACGCTCTTACTATTCGCAGCGGCAATCTCTATCATGTAAATTCCGGGCTTAAGTGAGTCAATCGAAACTGGAATATTTCCTTTGGCTCCGCTGTAGTGTTGCTTCCAAACGATGGCGCCAAGAGCGTTGTATATCCTGACATTCACTTTTTGTCCGGTCAGTTCATCCGGCAAACCGATTTTAAATCTTCCTGAATTCGGATTGGGATAGATGCTGATTGGGTTTTCAGCGATCGAATTAATTCCGGTAAGCGAAAAATAATAAGGTGCCGAAGTATCCGAGGAGCAATTTTTATCACTCGTCACATAAACCGTATAGCTGCCGTCTTTGGTTGCTTTTATCTGGCGGCTGCCGACATTGTAAGTAAGCCCATCGCGGAACCATTTGTAATTGCTTCCTTCCTCAGAGCATCTTAATGAATCAAGGCCTACACGAGTGATAGTTGGCTGTTCAGGGGTTGGATTAACAGTCACTGTTTGAGCAGACGAAGTTTTTTTGCAGCCATTACTTCCCGTTACCACAATTGAGTAGGCGCCTCCTTCGCTGGCATTATATGATGAGCTTGTCGCCCCAGGAATATTCGCCTGGTCAAGCAGCCATTGAAATGAGATGCCGTCAGTATTGGTTGAATTCAGCATCACGCTTTTGCCATCGCAGATGTTGGTTGATGTGGAGGTGGTGATGTTGACGTTGGAAGGCAAAGGCAAGACATCCACTCTCACTGAGTCTGTTGATTTGCATCCGAAAGAATTTGTGACTGTTACAGCATAAGTTCTTGAGCTGGTTGGAGAAACGTTGAGGGCTGAGTCGGTTGAAAACGTGCTCCACACATAACTTACGCCTCCTGAAACAAACAACTTGATGCTTGATTGCGCGCACACAGTAGTGTCATCGCTGACAGTAACTATCGGAAGCGGGCGGATCACAACATCTTTTGGCGTTGACTCTTTACTGCATCCGTTTTGCGTCACCACAACCGTGTAACTTCCGGAATCAGACGCGATGTATTGAGAGCTGGTGGCTCCGGAAATTTGATTTGAGTTTCTTTTCCACCGGTAGCTGAGACCGGTGCCGAGGTTCGCATTCAGCGCTACTGTTTGCCCGACACAAATATCAGTTGATCCGCCTGCAACACTTATGAAAGAATTTGGAAGCGGCTTCACGTTGACCACAACGCTTTTTATGGCAGAGCAACTTATACCGCTGCTTACTGTAACGGAATATGTTTTTGTATTTGTCGGAGCAACCTTGATTGAAGCGGTAGTTTCCCCGGTGCTCCAAAGGTAATCTCCGCCACCGGTAGCTGTCAATGTTGTTGAATCACCGGAACAAATTGTGACGTCAGGACTTACGGTTGCGATCAGCACGGGATTAACGGTGACGCTCACAGAACTTGATATTTTGCTGCATCCATTGAGCGAAACCACTACCCAGTAAGTTCCGGTTTGTCCGGCAAAATATTTTGAGCTGTCAGCACCGGCAATAATTACGCTGTCTTTAAACCATACGTAAGTATAGCCAACTCCTGTACTTGCGTTTAAGGTTACAGTTTGTCCGTTGCAGAGATTGGTTGAGCCTGATGTAGAAAGGTATGCGTTGGGTAGTGGATTTACATTAACAGTGACTTCATTATAATCTTTGCAGCCGTTTGCATCTGTCACGGTGAGCAGATAGGTGGTTGTGCTATTCGGAATCACCGAAATGTCTGCGCTAACCCGCCCGTTGCTCCATTGGTAAGTGGTTCCACCTGAGGCAGACAAAATCACTTCGCTTCCCTGACAAACAAGCGTATCGTTGCTGACAACTGCTGTCGGAAGAGAATTAACAACTACCGGAAATGGTGAAGAAGTTCTTGCACATCCAAAAGCAGTAACCATTACCGAGTATGTACCGGTTGTAGTTGCTTTATAAACTGAAGTAATCTCTCCGGTGATGTCAACTCCGTTTTCCCGCCACTGGAAAGAATATGCAGGACCGGTGTTCGCTGAAAGCGTTACGGTGTCGCCTTCACAAATATTTAAAGAACCTGAAGTTGTAACCACTGCGCCTGGCGAAGGAATCACAGAAATAAAAACATCGCCTGTCGCAGTGCATCCATATGATGAAGTAACCGTGACAATGTAATTCGTTGTTGTAGCCGGACTGACGGTTATGGATTGATTGTTTGCTCCAGTGCTCCATTTGTAGGCAGCTCCTCCGTTTGCGGTGAGCAGAACAGGATTACCCGAACAAATCGTGGTGTCATTATTCACAGTGACGATTGGTTTGGGATTTACGATCACCTGGGTGGAGTTTGATTTTTTGGGACAACCGTCTGCCGTTACGATCACATGATAATTACCCGCGGAATTTACAGTAAGCGAAGAATTAGTTTCTCCGTTTAATGTCGCTGCTCCGTTCTTCCATTGATAGGAATAGCCGGTTCCGGTGCTCGCGTTAAGCGTAGCGCTTTCGCCCTGGCAAATTGAAATCGTTCCCGCAGGATTCACATTAGAATTCGGACGGGCGATTGTAGAAACCACGATGCTTTCAGCAACAGTACATCCATAAGTATTTGAAACCGTAACTCCATAAGTGGTATTGCTGTTTGGTGAAACCTGGATTGTAGAATTTGTATTTCCGTTATACCATGAGTAGGATGTTCCGCCTGCAGCATAAAGCTGAATCGTATCTCCTGAACAGATCGTAGTATCGTTGCTTGCACTTGCAACCGGTAAGGGATTCACTGTAACATTTGTGGTAATGGATCTTTTGGTGCATCCGTTAGCCGTAACGTCAACAAAATAGTTGCCGCTTTGTGTGGCGACATAAGCCTGATTAGTTGCGCCACTTAGTTGGATATTGTCTTTTGTCCACTGGTAAGAATATCCTGCGCCCGAACTTGCTGTCATGGTCAACGTCCTGTCAGCGCATTGTGTTGAGGATCCATTAAGAGAAACAGAAGCATTGGGTAATGGGATGACGGTCACAACTACATTTCTCACCACAGCACAAGTTGTCACATCCGAAATAGTTACCGAGTAAGTTCTGGTAGATGTTGTTGAAACCGTATAAACCGGTCCAGAGAAGCCGGTATTCCATTGGTAGCTGCTGCCTCCGGTCGCAATAAGTGTTACCGTGTCGCCAGAACAAATAGTAGTGTCATTGCTGATTGTGGTTACAGGAAGCGGATTGACGGCAATTGAGATAGTCGCGGAAGTATCCGTGCATCCGTTTGCAGTATTCTGAACATAATATTGTCCGGCCTGAGATGCGCCATATACGCTTGTTGTGGCGCCTGCAATGGGATTTCCATTTTTAAACCATTGGTAGGAGTAAGAACCGGAATTGGCTGTGTTCAGATTTCTTGTTTCTCCCTGACACAATACTGTTGATCCGGAAGCGCTGATCCATGCCTGCGGCAAGGGGATGACCGTCACTAAAATGCTTTCCGAAACGGTGCAGTTAAAGTTGTTAGAAACTGTGACCGTGTATGTTGTTGTGCTTGTCGGAAAAATGGAAATTGTTGGATTGGTATTTCCATTATACCATTGGTATGAAGTTCCGCCAGAAGCCCAGAGTTGAATGGTATCTTCAGCGCAGATCGTAGTATCGTTGCTTGCATTTGAAACCGGAAGTGGATTTACGACCGCATTAACGGGCGTTGATTTTTTTAAACAACCGTTTGCGGTAACGCTCACCACGTAGCTTCCTGTTTGCGTTGCAACGTAAGCCTGATTAGTGCCTCCGTTTATTGGAGAATTATCTTTCAACCATTGATATGCATATCCTGCTCCTGCGCTTGCGGTCATCGTAAGCGAACTGTTAGCGCAAAAAGTTGAAGGACCGGATAGTGATACAGAAGCGCTGGGCAAAGCGATCGTGGTGACTGTGGCGCTTTTTAAGACTGAACAATTATTGGCATCTGAGATGGTAACCGAATAAGTTCTTGTTGAGGTTGTTGAAACTGTATAAACCGCCCCGCTGAACCCGGTATTCCAGCTATAGTTTATACCGCCTGTCGCAGTTAATGTCACCGTATCACCGGAACAAATTGTGGTGTCGTTGCTTATCGTGGTTATGGGTAATGGATTTACAATGATGGATACTTCGCTTGAGGTATCTGAACATCCGCTCGCAGTGTTTCTTGTGAAATATTGCCCGGCCTGTGAAGCAGCGTACACATTAGTAGTTGCGCCAGAAATCGGGGTCCCGTTTCGATACCATTGATAAGTATATCCGGCTGTGTTGGCAGTATTTAAATTGACGGACTGACCCTGACATAATGTTGTTGATCCGGCAGCGCTTACCCAAACCTGCGGAAGCGGTATTACGGTAATTGTAGTGCTTGCAGTTTGTGAGCATCCATAGGAATTTGTAACGGTAACGGTATAGGTCTTCGTGGTTGTAGGTGAAACCGGATAATCTGCAGAAGCAGGTCCGCCACCGCTCCACTGATAAGAAGTTCCTCCTGAGGCGTGAAGGTTCACGGTTACCTCGGCACAGATAGTAGTATCAGCCGTTACCTGCGGGGTAGGTAGTGGATTCACAACAATGGTTTGAATTGATGATGTTTTGGAGCATCCGTTTAACGTAACAACAACTTTATAATCTCCGGCCGAATTGACATTGAGTGTCGAATTCGTTGCTCCTGAAATATTTGAATTGTTCTTTTTCCATTGGTAGTTATATCCTGTACCTGTGCTTGCATTAAGATTCACACTTTCACCGCTGCACAATACCGGAGAACCCGCAACGGAAATGGTTGCCTGCGGCAAAGGTTTTACAGTGATCTGCAACGACATTACCGTGTTGCATCCATAGCTATTTGTGACGGTCACATAATAAGTAGTAGTGGAAGTAGGAGAAACCATGACCGTATTCCCGTTGGCGCCCGCTGCACTCCAGTTGTAACTTGTGCCACCTCCTGCAACCAATTGCACCGTTTCGCCAGAACATATCGTTCCTACGCCATTCAGCGTTGCATTCGGATTAGGATTTACCGTGACATCTGCAGGTAATGACGTACTTACGCAGGTATCGAGCGTTACCTGAACCGTGTAGCTTCCTGTTTGTGTGGCAATATAGCTTGAACTGGTTGCGCCTGAAATATTAGTGCCGTTTTTCTTCCATTGATAAGAGTAACCCGTTCCGGTACTTGAAGTCAAAGTCACAGAGTTGCCCTGGCAAAAAGTAAGCTGCCCTGAAGTGGATATGGAAGGGGTGGGCAACGTACATGCCACAGCGATTTGCAGAAATGATATGGTTGAGAGTAATACAAATAATAAGATTCTTACCATTCTCGCTTTTTATAAATTCAAATGCCGTAAAAAGCAATGTAAATCAACCGATTGAGAGGTGCAATTATTTAATTAATTGCTCCCCGCAAAAGCAACTTTGCCTTACAGCATGATTTAAAGACATGTTAGGAAAAAACGGGAAGGGCTTTAAGAAGAAACCGGAAATAAAAAAGCAAAGATTCTTATTCAGATGCAGGTAAAACCAACCCATTGACTTCAGGTGCCAATCGAAATGCCTCATCTTTGCCTAACTCGGGATTCTGCCGATGGCATGATAGACAGGCAGTTGAGGCGTAAAGCGAAACGTGGGTATCATATACAAAGTTGTTTCCGGAAGTTGGATTGTCCACTGATGTAGTCAGCTCATCATTGCTTGAATAGTAGTAAGGAGGGTTTGATGTATCCTGAGTTGTAGCAGCCGGTTCTCTATAAATTTCTTCCTTTTCGCAGGAATTAGTAATAACGATAATGCCAAGCAGGGCGCTGATAAGAAGTTTAGCTTTCATGGCAGGTGGGTTTATGCATGAATTTAAAAAAAATTATTGGATATATCAATTGCCAGGATTGTCATTTTATTGTAAACTATAAACTACAGTGCAAAGTGATAATGCGTCACATCCGGTAAAAGGGATACTCAGAGTATCATTTTGGAAATTCCACCCGCCATAATCCGCGGACATCATTTAGTTGAAAGCCGGTAGCCTTATCTTCAGGATAAAGAGATTGGATCACAAGCAAATCCTCTTGATGAATGTCGGTGTCCGGCTGTCCGTGGCATTTGAGGCAAAGTGGTGATGAGATTAAAATTGGCGCGTAGTAAGTATAATAGTTGTCAGCCGTTTCCAAAACATATTTCAATGCTTCACCTTCCTGCTGCTTGTTTTCATAGTCGGCTATTTTTCTTAATTCCTTATCATCGGCTTGATTTGCTGAATTCCTCGGTTTGTGTGAAATCCTGCTGATGGTGATGCCAAGCGCTTTTGATAAGCTATCCGTCAATGGATAAGCTTTCAGGTTGCAGTATTTCAAAGCATGGCTGATACCGCTGTCTTCGACTGCTTTTTTTAAGCTCGCGCCAAGAACTTGCTGTAGCTGTAGGGTAGCTACTTGTCCTGCTTGTATTAGACTCGCAGTATCAATTGCCGGTTTTGCTTCGCTTGCAGTGTCTCCCGTGCGCGTTTGTTTACAGCAAACAAATACTAAAATCGAAAGCGTTAGGATCGTGAAAGTTTTCATGCTCCCTAAAATAGTGTTTCCCGGAGTTTAACCCAAAAGCGTTTGTTATATTGCTCAATTTTTTTTTCAAACGTATCCTTGGAAAAGAGCTTATTCTGCGTATTACCTGTTCTTTTTGCTTTGAACCTGGGATGTCGTACTTCATATTCTACTAATCTCAATCGGAAAGAAAACATGACCGAACAAGAAATAGCATCTGTTACTCAGACTGTAATCTCCCAAATGACTTTAAAACAAAAAGTCTATGAGATGCATGGGCACGGAATGTTGCGCTTTGGGGCGAGAATGTTGGTGGGATTGCCAATCAAACCGGTGCGAGCTGGTGGGTCAAAGAAATTGGGCATTCCCGAAATGGCTTTTCTTGACGGTCCGCGTGGTGTGAGTCTTAGCAGGGGAGCCACTGCCTTTCCGGTTACGATGGCACGCGGAGCAAGTTGGGATGTGCAGTTGGAGGAAAGGGTAGGACAGGCTATGGCAATGGAAATCAGAGCGCTTGGTGCGAATTACTCCGGAGCGGTATGCATGAATTTGTTACGGCATCCGGCATGGGGCAGAGCACAGGAGACTTATGGTGAGGATTCGCATCACATTGGCGAGATGGCCGCAGCATTAGTCCGTGGAATTCAAAAGCACAATGTTCAGGCTTGTGTTAAACATTTCGCAGCCAACAACATGGAGAACAATCGCTATGGAGGCAGTATGAACATGGACGAGAGAACACTGCGCGAAGTTTATCTTCCCCATTTCAAAAGAGTGATTGACGAGGGCGCAGCTTCTGTTATGAGCGCGTATAACAAGCTGAACGGCGAATACTGCGGACATCATAAAAAATTGCTCAACGACATTCTCAGGGATGAGTGGGGTTTCAAAGGATACGTCACTTCCGACTGGATGGATGGCCTGTTTGACACGAAAAAGGGAATCAAAGCCGGAATGAATATAGAGATGCCGCGGGATAAGTTTTATTCCTATAGAAACGTGAAGAGGCTGCTTGATGATGT
>CAYOYI010000160.1:0-4753 GCA_964408105.1 uncultured Chitinophagaceae bacterium
GGGATGAAACTCAATTTTCATCAATTGGCAAAGATGAAGAGTCACATGGTTACGCTATCGGGGAGTTTTACCTGGTTAAGCGGAAAGGTTATGGATGGAAGCCTCGCTGATTCCGATATCCTAAATGCCAAACATACCGCAGAAACGAAACAGGAACTTATTGATATGATCAACCAGGATCCTGATGGTTTTGAAGTTTATTTTGCTGATGCATCCGGTAATGACAGTTTAGTAACCGCACCTTTCACCACAGGGGATTTTGGCAATATCAGCAACCTGAAAATTAATTTTGGTGAAAACGGGATCAGCAGGTCTGCCCCTTATATTCCTGATTACCTCTTCAGCATTTCACTTAATTATGGTATTAAAGGATTCGGAGTCAACCTCGTTTACAACCGGGTAGGCTCACAATACACCGACTATTTCAACTTTGAGAACGAAACCAGCGAAGGAGCTATCGGAAAGCTGGACGCATATCATACATTGGACGCAACACTTTCCTATTCCTTTAAACATTCCAAAAGTAAAGCACTGGATGGCTTGAGGCTTTTCGTCACAGGTAAAAACCTGTTCAACAATGTTTACGAAGCATCACGCCTGCATCGGGTATCATCCGGAATTTTCCCCGCAGGTTTTATCCAGATAATGGGAGGGTTTGAATTTAAGTTTTAAGCAAGCGCTTAACTTAAACCAAAGTTTTATTATTAAGCCTGCTCCTGCTTTTTAAACTCAGGTTTTGGCATCAGGGCTTTTCTGGACAGCTTGAACTTACCGCTCTTGGGATCAATGTCAAGTAATTTTATCTTGACTTGATCGCCTTCTTTAAACACACCATCCATGTTTTCCAGGCGTGACCAGGAAATCTCAGAAATGTGTAACAGACCTTGTTTCCCGGGCAGGAATTCAATGAAAGCGCCATAAGGCATAATAGACTTCACGGTTCCTTCGTACACCTCACCAACCTCAGGCACGGCAACGATGCCCTTGATACGGGCAAGCGCCTTGTCCATGGCTTCCTTGTTGTCGGAAACGATATCAATGATGCCATATTCACCAACTTCCTCGATGATAACCGTAGCACCGGTTGTGGCCTGAATATCCTGAATGACTTTGCCTCCGGGTCCGATAACCGCACCGATAAATTCTTTTGCGATGGTGTACTTGATAATTCTCGGCACAAAAGATTTGTAATCTTCTCTCGGCTGAGCAAGTGTTTTTTCCATTTCGCGAAGGATATGCAGTCTGCCGGCATTTGCCTGTTGCAGAGCTTCCATCATCACATCGAAAGACAGCCCGTTCACTTTCAAATCCATCTGACAAGCGGTGATGCCATCACGCGTTCCGGTAACTTTGAAATCCATGTCACCGAGATGATCCTCATCACCAAGGATATCTGACAGCACGCAATATTCTCCCTTATCATTTGTGATCAAACCCATTGCAATACCGGAAACCGGCTTCTTTATTTTTACCCCGGCATCCATCAGCGCAAGTGATCCGGCACAAACGGTAGCCATAGAAGATGACCCGTTTGACTCAAGAATATCTGAAACCACCCTGACAGTATATGGATTGTTTTCATCAAAAGTCAGCATCGGCTTCAGCGCTCTCAAAGCAAGATTACCATGACCGATCTCTCTGCGGCTTGTAGCGCGAATAGGTTTTGCTTCACCCGTTGAGAATGAAGGGAAATTGTAATGCAGCATGAATTTGTGCGAGCCTTCCAGCACTGCACCGTCCACTGTTTGTTCATCGAACTTGGTTCCTAACGTCACTGTTGTGAGTGATTGCGTTTCGCCTCTGGTGAAAATCGCAGAGCCATGAGCCGAAGGCAGGTAATCTACTTCCGTCCATATCGGCCTGATCTCGTCAAGCTTTCTTCCGTCTAATCTCGCTCTTTCCTTCAGCATCATATCACGTACAGCATTTTTGTGAACGTCATGGAAATATCTCCCGATCAGAGAAGATTTTTCTTCGGCTTCCTCAGGTGTTAATGTCGCAACAAACTCATCTTTAATTGCGCTGAAACCTTCGCTGCGCTTGTGCTTATCAGCAATCCCTTGCTGAGCAAGCTTATAACATTTATCATAACAGAAATCAATGAGCTTCTTTTTTAGATCCTCATCATTCACTTCATGGCTGTACTCGCGTTTTGCTTTGCTTACAGCTGCAGCAAGCTCAACCTGCACCGCACATTGTTTCTTGATTGCTTCATGCGCAAACTTCAGCGCTTCCACCATATCCTGCTCTGATACTTCCTTCATTTCGCCTTCCACCATATTGATGTCATGAGCACTGGCAGCAACCATCAGGTCAATATCCGCTTTCTCCAAGTCCGCAAATGACGGATTGAGAACAAGCTTACCCTCAATACGTGCGACACGCACTTCTGAAACAGGGCCGTTGAAAGGAATATCAGAAACCGCGAGCGCTGCTGACGCTGCCAAACCTGCAAGCGCATCAGGCGCAGTGGTTTTTTCCGCGGAGATCAAATTAATAATAACCTGCGTATCTGCATGGTAATCATCCGGGAACAAGGGCCTCAATGCCCTGTCAACCAAACGGCTGACTAAGATCTCATGCTCTGAGGGGCGCGTTTCCCGCTTGAAAAATCCACCGGGGAATTTCCCCATCGATGCGTATTTCTCGCGGTACTCTACGGTAAGTGGAAGGAAGTCCACATCTTCTTTGGCTTCTTTTGCTGAGACGACCGCAGCCAGCAACATGGTGTTGCCCATTTTTACTACTACTGCTCCGTCAGCCTGCTTAGCGAGGCGGCCGGTTTCTATGGAAACAGTTCTTCCGTCTCCAAGGTCAAATGACTTGATAATGCCTTGTGGCTTCATAAGGTAAGTTTTGCGTCAGTGTTAATACACCACTGCACTCTCACTTTGAGAGCATTAATCAGTAGATGAATTAAACTGCCAAGGTTGAATAAAAAATTGCAGGTCGGAAAATCCGGAGCCTACTTTCTCAGGTCAAGACTCTTGACTAATTCCCTGTAACCGGTCAGGTCGGTCTTTTGGAGGTAATTGAGCAGCCTTCTGCGCTTTCCTACCAGACCAATCAACGCCCGGGTGGTGGAATAATCCCGTTTTCTTGTCTTGAGATGTTCAGTAATCGAATTGATTCTTTCGGTGTACATGGCGACCTGGGCCTTCGCAGAACCCGTGTTCTGATCAGACCCGCCATATTCCTTGAACAGTTTTACTTTCTGTTCTTTTGTTAATTGACTCATTCTTTTCTTTCTTGCGGGGGCAAAGGTAAGAATTAATTTTATTAATCCTAAAGCTTTAGTGCCTATTCCAGCAAGCCCGGGTGGCGCTGTTTGGTCTTTTCCAAGGCCTGATTATGCCGCCATTCTTCGATTTCACGTGTATTTCCTGAAAGGAGGATATCCGGAACCTTATTTCCCCTGAAATCAGCCGGCCTGGTATAAACAGGGGGTGCCAGCAGATTATCCTGGTAGGAGTCAAAAAGAGCCGATGTTTCATCGTTCAATACCCCCGGCAATAGCCTGCCAATTGCATCTACCAAAACGGCTGCAGGCAACTCTCCTCCGGAAAGAACATAGGGGCCAATTGAAATTTCCTTGGTGACGAACAAATCCCTTACCCGCTGGTCAATACCCTTATAGTGACCGCTCAAGAGTATAAGGTTGGTCTTTAGTGAAAGCTGGTTACACACCGGTTGGCTCAGATGCTCTCCATCAGGTGTCATGTAAATCACCTCATCGTACTTCCGTTGAGATTGCAGTTCTTCTATGCAAT
Organism: uncultured Chitinophagaceae bacterium; assembly: GCA_964408105.1. GTDB lineage: Bacteria > Bacteroidota > Bacteroidia > Chitinophagales > CAIOSU01 > BPHB01. The sequence goes on from CAYOYI010000160.1 coordinate 3,771, forward strand.
TGGCAATTGGCTCCACCATCATCACCATTCCGGCACCTCCGCCATATTGATAATCATCCACCTGTTTGTGCTTGTAAGGCGTATGCTCTCTCAGATCGTGCAGATGAATTTCCAGCAAGCCTTTTTCCTTCGCCCGCTTGAGAATGGAGTGGCTGAACGGGCTTTCCAGCAATTTTGGATGGATCGTCAGGATGTCAATGCGCACAAAACAAAATTACCCTAAAGAGGAATAGACTTTATAAGGTCGACACCAGCAGGAGGCTATGCTGCTCTCCCCGATAAGTATTGTAAAGAAGGATGTTTTTTGTTTCATGCAAAGTCATTTCGGCCTTTGCCATGTGTGTGGGCATCATTTGCGTTTTCAAAATATGTGCAGCTATCCAAAGCCCAAAAGCGCTGGCAGTCGGATATTCCCCGCACATGTGCTTGAATCGTGCAACGGGTTTTTCTCCAACAGCTTTTTCGCAGGCTGCATAAAATCCTGATTGCCGCTGGTCACCGTTTTCACCGGAGAGCAGCAGATCAATACCGGAACCGGGCGTATGTAGTTCCAGAAAATCCTTCAGCTTTTTCTCAAAGACCAAAGAATCTTTTGTTTCAAAGAAAGTAAACGCCTCAATTTTGGCAATTGCATTTTCCGATTTTCCACTCACAATAAAAAAACCTGCTCCCTCCCCTGCCATCGTCCCGTTTTCATTTTTTTTGTAAAGCGTTTTGTTTGAGATATTATTCGCACGATACCAACCCTGGAATACTTCGATATTATAATCATGCTCGGAGATGGAGTCAACTCCTCCGATGAGAAAATTATCTTCCGGATGCTCTTTCAAAAGCATTGATGTATCGAGCAGAGCATTTTCGAAAGCAAGCCCTCCGTGAATATAAGTTGTGTTGTAACAACGGTTCTTCACCATCATCCCAACCTGAGATGAAACGGCATTCGGGGTGCTTTGCACAAAGTTGATGGGCGTCAGCGAGCCCTC
>CAYOYI010000160.1:4763-8789 GCA_964408105.1 uncultured Chitinophagaceae bacterium
ATTATAATCAACGATCTGGTTCAGAAACTTGATGCTGTCCTCAAACCCTCCCATCGCGGTTCCAACTATTATTCCATTTATATTCGTTCCTCCGGCTGCAAGCGGTAGCGCTGCTCCAACACCAATGCGTGCGGTCTTCCCCATCCTGCGAAGCAAACTCAAAGGTATCTCCGGGTATTTTGGCTCCAGCGCAACCAGTTTTCCATCGGTTGATTCCACCAAAGTATCCAGGTCAATATCCTGAAAGGTATTTTGCGGAGATATTACCGATGTCTGATGGATATACATAGCTACACTTTGGAGAATATCAGTGATGAACAATTACCGCCAAAGCCAAACGAGTTGGACATGACGTGCCTCAAATCACTTTTTTGAAATGCTGTTAGCGGAGTGAGACCGGTTTCCTCAATTGGATTTTCAAAATGGAGATGAGGATACAATTCCTGATGATACAAACTCAGGATACTGTAAACCGCTTCCACCGCACCGGATGCTCCGAGTGTGTGCCCGATGTTGGATTTTGATGAGGCAAATGGCGGCACACTTTCAAATACTTTTTTAATCGCCCGGCTTTCCACCAGGTCATTATTTTCAGTGCCAGTGCCGTGTGCATTTATAAATCCAATATCTACCGATTTCAGATTCGCCATCTTCAGGGCACCCTCCATGACCAGCGTTGGACCAACGCCTTCATCCGATAAGGCAGATGGATGATGTGCATCATTCGCGTTGCAGTAACCGGTTAATTCAGCGTAGATATTTTTCCCTTTGCAATCACTTTCCTTTTCCAATATCAGGAATGCGGCACCCTCGCCAAGATTCAACCCGTTTCTGCTTTTGTCAAACGGGCGGCATCTTTCGGAGGAAAGAATGTGCAACGCATTAAAACCATTCACCGTGAATTTTGAAAGACAATCCGCACCACCAACAATAGCCCGGTCTGCAAATCCATGTTGAATCAATCTTGCACCATACATGATCGAGTTTGCGGAAGATGAGCATGCGGTGTTGATCGTGTTTATCAACCCGGTCATGCCATACTGCTCTCTTAGAAATTCCGTTACCGAATAACTTACATAGTCATATAAATAAGGCGTCCCGTCTTTGCCTATTCTCGCGTCATGATACAGTTCATTGGTGAAAGACATGCCTCCGACCGTGTTTGCATTGATCAAAGCAGTTTTTTCGGAGGTGAGTGTAGCGCTATTCAGTCGGGCATCTTCAATTGCTTCATCCATCGCGTGCAGGGAAATAAGGGAAGTGCGATTCGCTGTTTTTTCTGCAATGCCAAACTTGTCTTTTAGCTGTTCGTCAGACTGTTTGATCTCGGCTAATGGAAGCAATTCCGTATATCGTGTGTCCAGCAATTCTGCTTTCCTGACACCGCATTTTCCTTCCGTAAGTGACGTGCGATTTTCTTCCAGCGTATCACCGATGGACGTGATGACGCCTAACCCGGTAACAAAAATTCGCTCCAAATTTTTCAGGCAGGACTTTTAGGCTGATTGGCAATGACGTAGTCAGCAATCGTTTCAACGTCAATCAATATCTTCCTTGCTTCACGCGGGTCGGTGATCTTCACATTATATTCCCTTTCCAGCATCACGATCAATTCAAAGGCATCTATTGAATCAAGCCCCATGGTGCCATCAAACAAGATTTGATCATCTTTCAAATCTTCGGGTTTCATCTCCAGCAGGTTCAGGTACTTGATGATATTCTGTTTCAACTCTGATTTTAACTGTTCCTTTTCCATCACATTGTTTTAGATCAGATTCTTCTTCTTCAATCCGAAAATTGAGATCGCCAAAAGAGCGATTGTAATCAAAACCAAAAATAAGACATTAGACCATATATCCAGAATGCCGCCACCCTCGAGGAACAAGCCATAATATGCCTCAAGACACCAGTGCAGCGGAGAGAGCAGCATCACATATTTAAAAATCGGTGGCATCGCAAATGCAGGAACCATTATGCCTCCGATTGCCGCAAGAATCACAACCGAAACAGCGCCATATCCGTTCGCCTGTTCCAGTGTTTCGGAGAGCACGCCAACTGCTGAAGCATAATTCACTGCACACCAGGCGGTGAGCAGTGATACGATTGTCAGCGCAAACAGATCCGAAGGAAGATATAGCTTCGGTAAATCCATCGTAGGGAAAAGCCATATGCCTAATGAGAATATAACCACCAACTGAATGATGGCGACTATCATGTAGACGATCTGTTTGGAGAATAGTGCAGTCAGAAAATTTGTGGGCATGGTTTTTAATCGCACAAAACTCCCGTTCAATTTTTCACGAACGAGGCTGCTGCCCAGTGACATCACCATGAAGAACATGGCAAAAATTGTCCATGCCGGAACATTGTGCTGAGTTGCATTCGGCAGGCTGCGGGCATCATCCTTTGTAGCGGGAATCGCCTTGATCGCGGTGTGAGCCTCCAGCAATTCTTTCTCCAGATCTTCAGGCATCTCTTCGCTGCTCATGGCAACATACAGCGTATTAACGATCAATTTATTTTCTATCACCTGAATACAGCTTCTCAATGCACCTTCAACCGATGCGCGGAATGACTGCTCCAACGCTGGTTGATAAAAGTATTCTATTGCATTCTCAACCTTTGGCTTTGTTGTTTCAATTGAATCTTTTACCCCAAAATCCACCAACGCATTATCAGAGATGTAATCAGCTTTTTGCTTTAGGTTTCCCGAAAATTTATTGGAGATCAAAATGGCAATCAGGTAATCGTCATCCAGCAAGCGCTGCTCAATTTGCTGAGGAGTCGCAGAAGCGTGCATCGTATCAATGTCGAACATTCCAACCTCTTTCAGGACTACCGTAAATTACTTCACAACATCACCCGAATCCTGATTGCATAGCAGCATAGTGACCTTGTTCTCATTCACCAAATTGAAAGTGGTATTCTCAATATTAGTGATGACGATGACCAAAACAATTGGCATCACGAACATGAAAGCAAGCCCCATCCAATCGCGGAACAGCAGGCGAAAGTCTTTTATGATGGTGGCAATCAGTTTCTGCATGTCAGTCGCGGTAAGCTTTGCCGGTGAGTTTCAGGAAAAGACTTTCGAGCCCGTGCTCGGAATGTTCGGTCACAAGATCAGACAATCTGCCCTTTGCCATAATGTTTCCCTCATCAATCAGGGCAATCTCTTCACAGAGTTCTTCGGCCTCCTTTAATAAATGAGAGGTGTAAATCAAAGTTGTTCCGCTACGATTAAGCTCCAATAAATAATTGATGATGGCGTGACGGGTTTGAACATCAACTCCGGTTGTTGGCTCATCCAGAAAAATCAATTTGGGTTGATGGATCACACCTATGGCAAGATTTAATCTTCGTTTCATGCCGCCAGAGAATTGTCGTGCAGGCTGATCCTTATTTGGAAGCAAGCCGAGCACACCCAGAATTTCTTCGGTCCTTGATCTGACCAACTGTGAATCCATGTTCACCCACGCGCCAAAGAATTGCAGATTTTCAACCGGAGTTAGTTCAGGGTAAAAAGCGAGCTCCTGTGGAACAAAGCCAAACTGTTTTTTTGCTTCGATACCGGAGGTAATATTAAAGCCTGAAATTTTTATTTCTCCGGAGTTGGGTTTCAGTACTCCCGTAATTAATGAGATCAGTGTGGTTTTGCCAGCACCATTAGGGCCGAACAAACCGAAGCGCTCTCCTTTTTTAATTTGAAGATTTAATCCGGAAAAAATTGGTTTTGTGCTACCCGGGTATGAGAACCTCAGGTTACTTATCACAACAGCCTCATTGTTCATTGCTCATTTTTTGGTGGGGCAAAAGTCATAAATTTATGTGAATTAACCTGATAGAATATGACCACAGTTCAACTGAAATCCAACATAAATAAAATCATCAAGAACATTCAAAATGAACAGCTTCTTCAAACTGTTTATGAATTCCTCAAAAATAATGAGCGTTCAAGAGGCAAGTTATGGGATAGCCTTACAGATGAGCAGAAAAAAGAGGCGATGCTGGCATTCGGGGAGTCTG
>CAYOYI010000161.1:0-8779 GCA_964408105.1 uncultured Chitinophagaceae bacterium
CCGCAAACATCTTTATCGGAATTGGCAGTGTGTCCGGTGTTTCCTCCAGATCAGACCCCGCAGCCATCAATCGTTGCCGAACCGCCACACACACCATTGCAGTCTTTCCCAGCATCCTGATTGAGTCCCGTATTGCCTCCAACGCAAATCTCACAACTATTCAGGACTGCACTTCCTCCAACTACTCCGTTGCAATCTGTAGTACCACCTGTTTGGTTGATTACCGAGAAAGTCACGGTTTCACTTATCCCAGCTGTGCCAGAACCGCCTCCTCCGGAATATGGTGTTCCGATCAATGTATAAGAACCTGGGTTCGGATTCCATGCGATGTAACTGCTTGTCGGGCTATCACCATTAATAGCATAAGGAGGAGATGTTTCAGTTCTTAAAATAGAGCCATTCAATGTAAATCGCACGCTGCCAACCGGGCTGTCGCAAACGTTGGCTCTTATACTGAATGGGCCGATTGTCGCGAGGTTAATTGTCATTCCATTGGTAAGCGGGCCGATCTCACCGGAGGTTTCGGTGTGCATTAATGTGAATGAAACTACTTCGTTATGGACACAGGCGCCACCGCAAGTCGAGCCATTACCAAAGCAAACTCCGCAAGCATCTTTATCAGAATTAGCAATATGTCCTGTATTTCCTCCCGAACAAATGCCGCAATCATCCGGAACAGCTGAACCATTAGTTACGCCATTACAATCAACTGACCCTGTTCCGGAATTGATTGCCCCGGGAGTTGTAATAGTGAAATTGACAAAGTTTCCACTTCCATTAGGCAGGCGTCCCCTTGATATGTTATTGGTTTGCGCTCCAAACGTAAGCGAATCGATAAAAACCACTGAGTTGCCAAATGCCTGAACTAGTCCAAGCTGTTCACCGCTATTGCTTAGCTTGAAAGCCGCATGCAGCGGACCCTGAGCACTTTCATCATCTGCCCACAACAGTATGAAACCATGGGCAGGAATTGTTGTAATTGCAGGATTGCCCGCAGGAATCTGATATTTTGTGGGGTTGGAAAGATTGTCCGTAACGTACAAGCCTGCAATGTTGATCGCAGAGTTATTGCTATTGTATAGCTCAAACCAATCATCATGCTGGCCGAATTCATCAACGATGTCGTTTTGATTGCTCGCCAGGAACTCATTGATGAATAACCCGGTAACCGGAAGGTGATTGCTTTGGCCCGGTGTCGGAGAGGAGAACTTTTGGAAATTATTTGAACCATCGGGGTAGCGTCCTCTGGAGTTGTCAGCTTGTTGAGAGCCATAGATGAGTGAATCTAAATAAACCGTGCCGTTAGCGGTTGGAATGGAAATGCCAATTTGTTCCCCGCTGGTTGTTAATTTGAAGTCAAGGTGGAGAATACCTTCTGACGGTTCCTGATCAGCCCAGAAAATTTTAAAACCATATGGGGGAATAGTTGTTGCTGCTGGATCTGTGCTGGGTATTTGTACCTTGGTTGGTGTACTTAGTAAGTCCGTAACATACATACCACCAAGATTGATTGGTACCGGAGTATTGTTAAAGAATTCGATCCAGTCTTCAAACTCTCCATTTTCATCAGCAATCGTATGCGTGTTATTGGCCATGAATTCATTAATCTTCAAATTATAAATGGCGTACGCCCCTTCATGCAGTGCGCTCCAGTCATTTCCATTCTTTACCCGGGCTTTGATATTTGCTGCAACACTGATATTGATCGCAGATGAATAAACCAATGCATCGGAGGATAATCCTCCTCCCGGCAGACGCGGGTCGGTTCCATTTGTTGTATAATAAATTGTTCCTGCTGCATTTGGGTTGGTCATCGTTAGTTGGAAGGGATTTAAAGAATGGCCGCTTTCCTTATTAAAATTGGGAGGATTAAGTGTTGGATAAAATCCCTGTGCGCGCAGTGCATTAATAAAGCGGGTGACGTTTCCATTCATTAATCCATCAATGCGATTTACTTCCGGCTGCCAGTGTCCGTTTTTGGTCCTTACAATGCCATCAAGGTTGGAATCGCCCCATCGAGCTGATTCAGCAATGATCGCAAGACTTATAAAGTCGGTGATTGTTTTCCAGCGGGCTCGAGATGCATCATCTGTCATCGGGCCACCGTTGAAGCAGTTTTTATAAACCCTATCGGCAAATTGCATCATAAAATCAGGATTTGCTCTGGCAGCACGCCAAATTCTTGCAATAGGCAAAGTGCTTGTAGCAGTAGGTCTGAAAAACGGATTGACCCAGGCTCCGTTATTTGAACTATGCAGATTTGTCCATGACCACTCGCAGTCCCATCCGAAATAAAGAAAGGGTTCGGCAGGAGTATTTCGATTGCCGCCATAGTAGTTATTGCCTGGCCAGTCACTCATTCCCGGCATCCAGGAAATGATCATGTAATCGGAGAATGCTGCAACATCAAGATATTTTTTCAGTTTATCGTAGTTGGCAGGAATAGTCATATCCATGTAAGCCAGGGAATCAATCAGGTATTTATAGCGTGTTGGATCTCCAGTCCTGATGCCATCATGATTAACTGAACACCAGTCCCCGGTGCTCCCACCTAGATATTCTGAAGCAAAACCTTCATCAGGGCGTTCCACCGGATTATAAAGTCCCCAGTAGATGCCATTGATGTATAAGTGTACAAATGTGCCATGTGAGCCGTAACCGTTTACTGCAAGCTGCGAAGCCCGATACCATTCATCGCGCACGTAGGTGGTGCCATTAGGATTCCAGTTCCTTGCCCAGCAATCATTATTACCTCCGCGAAGAACAATTTTAGTTCCGGAAAAATCATCCGTTGCTGAACCTCCGTTCAGAGGGGCATACTTGAAAATTTTTGAGATAAACTCCGGATCATGGAAATCAAGTTTCAGCGATCTTTTTAGCCTGAGATGGCTATGGGATTCTAGCCCGCAATTGACTTGTTCGTTTCGTGCTGGAACGCTTGGATAGAGCATTTCAACGGAAGCAGGTTTCTCAAGATCACTGTTGCTGGAAGAATCATCATACACCAGCCAGAAATCATTTTTATCCATTACGATGGACATGCTTGGAATAGCCTTCAATGCATTGACAATATCAGCGCTATAATTAGGGTCGTTTATTACATCCGGATCCATCTCATAATCGTGCCAGCCGTCATCAGTCCCGTCACCGAGATCGTAGTATCTGTTGGGCCAACCGGCAATATTTGCTGGTTGGTTTTTTACCTTGTTCGGAAAAATATAAGTGTGCGTAAAAACCTTTGAAGTTGTACCTCCTGAAATGGCAATTGCCCTGACCACTGTTGTAGTACTTATCGAAATTCCGCTCGAATAAGTTGTTCCGACAGAAGCAGAGGGTGCCGTGCCGTTGGTGGTGTATTTGATCGTTGCACCTGCAACGCTTGAAGATAAGGTTAGTGTGAATGTTGTAGTATAAAATCCGTGCTCTTTGGAAAATGTGACGGTTTGCGCGCGCACTTGGTTTACCGTAATTATTAAATAAATAACGGCAAAGCACTTTGCTATTCTCATGTTTCGGAAAGATTAAAAAGATAATAATCGAGCGGGTGCAATGACGAGGCACCAAGGTAGTGCTGTTGTACTAACAAGTCAAATTATTTAAGTTAAAGAGAGGCGCGCCTTTAATAAACATTTTGGAAATAATTAGGAAAAACTATATTCTATTTCAGAATAGATTCATAAGGCCTTCCTACTGCGCTTCCGGCTTTACGAAAAACATGGAAATAAAAAATTGACTTGACAGATTTTATGTGATAATTAGCCTTTCTCGTCCCCCGCAGCTAATTAAAAATCATATGAAGAAGGTTGATGGATTGCTTTATTCATTTGACAGCATAGGTCTTACAGAGCTGGATGAAATAAGTTTCTCCGACCGAATGGACACAAAATCGGTGTTCTCCGTTGATTTACTTCCGGAATTGATTGGGAGTTTAGTGGATTCCTACCGTATACTGGAACTCAAGGGGAGCAGAACATTTCGCTATGAGTCGGTTTATCTTGATACTCCTGATTTAAAATTTTACCACGATCATCAGCGAAATAAGGCAAGACGGCATAAAATCAGATTCAGAAAATATCTTGACAACGGCTCATCATTTTTAGAAATAAAAAGCAAGAACGGAAAAGGAAGAAGCAGCAAAACAAGAATTCCAACTGTTGCAATCAATGAGGGATTATCGGAATCAGTAAAGAGCATTATTACAGCATTAGCTAAAACGGATCCTGATCTGCTTGCTCCAACGCTGCAGGTGAGCGTAACACGAGTTACCTTACTGAAAAAGGATTCATCCGAGAAAGTGACACTCGATTACAACGTAACATTTAGCCTTGATGGAAAGGTAAGGGAATTGAATAATCTCGTAATTGCGGAAGTGAAACAGTTGCGATATAGTGCCGACTCTGATTTTTTTAAAGCGCAAAGGAAACTTGGCATTTACCCGACATCAATCAGCAAGTATTGTGTGGGAGTTGCAAGTCTTGCGGACAATGTGAAAACCAACCGATTTAAAGCAAGCCTTATGAGGATCAATAAAATAATAAACTGACGGCTATGGAAATATTTAACGCTCAGGGAATGCTGGCTCTTTTATCAAAACTGGCTATTGACTTGGTAAGCCTGCTGATTATTATCAGGCTGATCTACTTTCCCAGAATGAAGGATAAGGATTACGTCTTTACTTTTTTTGTTTTCAACTTTCTGATATTCCTGGTCTGCTATTTTATGAATACCATGCAGCTAACGATAGGGTTGGGTTTTGGGTTGTTCGCGTTGTTTGGGATTCTTCGTTACAGGACTATCCTTATTCCTATTAAAGAGATGACCTATTTGTTCACAGTGATTGTTTTAGCCATAATTAATTCGCTGGGTTCAGCAGGAATCCCTGTGGCTGAAATTATCTCAGCAAACGCAGCTATCGTGATACTGATATTTACGTTGGAAAAAGTTTGGCTGCGCACACAGCAAGGGTTTAAGGTTATTACCTACGAGAAAATTGATTTGATAAAACCTGAGAATCGTCTTGCTCTCATGAATGATTTGCGTATCCGAACCGGCTTGGAGATCACGTCACTTGAAATTGATAGCATCAACTTCATGAATGATACCTGTGTCATAAAAATATACTATGACATCACCGGAAATGAGGGCGTTCGGAGAATGGTGGAGAAGGAAAATCTTACTAAAAGGGCTTAAGCGGTGAGATACTGGTGCTTCATAGCAATTGTTTTTGTACTGATCTTTCAGTCCGACTCGCTATTTGCCCAAAAGGAAAAGGAGAAAGAAATCACTTACAAAAGCATGGTGTGGTATGAATTCTCAGAAGAAATGGAATTCAGGAAGAAGTGGATATTAGAATTAGACGGGGAAGAAAGACATTATATAAATCCTCTAAGCCAATCTGAGTTCAAAGTTGGAATCGGTGGTGGATATATCATTAATAAACACTGGCGAGCAATGCTAGGGTTTTCCTATGCACAGGAAGAAGATGAAGGTGCAGGTGTTCCTGAGTTAAGGGTTGAACAGGAGTTTTATAACAAGCAGAAATTTAAGTGGCTCGTTATCTCTAATCGTTACAAAATAGAAGAACGCTTTATTCAGGATGCTGAAGCCGGCAACTTGTCAGGAGATTATTTTTTTGCACTCAGGTTTCGATATCGTTTAGGTCTGGATTTTACTTTGGCTGAGTTTGGTGAAAATAAAAATGCGTTAAAGCTTAAGGTAAATGATGAAATCATGATCAACGCAGGGAAGGAATTTGTCAAGAACATCTTTGATCAAAACAGGTTTTATGGTGGCTTGAGTTATACCCCTGTCAAAGGACTTTCAATTGGCATAGGGTACATGAATGCTTTTAAAGAGCGCAAGTCCGGATATAAGTTTTACGACAAGCATATAGTCCGAATTTCAATTGAACACGAGCTGTCTTTCCCCGGTAAAAAAGCAAAACAACAGCTTTCACAATGAGGAGGCTCTTATTTGTTTTTTTTCTATTAGCATATCAAATCCTTTTAGCTGGAAATTTCACTGCAGGTAATCTTGTTGTCGTTAGGGTGGGAAATGGGTCATCTGCTTTGTCAAATTCAGCCCATCCTGTTTTTCTCGATGAATATAACCGGTCAGGAACCCTTATTCAAACAATTGCATTACCTACCAGCGCAAGTGGTGGCAATCATGCTTTTGCTCTGAGCGGTACAGCTACGTCTGAAGGTGCGGTCACCCTTTCCAGTAATTCGCAATACCTGGTGATAGCTGGTTACGATGCGGTTCCCGGAACAGTAACAGTTGTTTCAGATCTCTCATTAAACAGGGTTATTGCAAGGGTAGGAGCCAATGGATCGGTAAATACGGCCACTGGTTTTATTGCAGGCTCTGCCTATAAAGCTGATAACATTCGTGCTGCTGCCAGTGTTGATGGAAATGGGTTTTGGGCAGCCGGTGATGGTGCTGATGATGTAGGAGGAACCTATTATGTTCCATTTGGTTCATTTACGAACAGTCCTGTTAAAATAAGTGCAGCACCGAATAACACACGCAACATAAATATTTTCAATAACCAGCTTTACCTTTCCTCGGGGACAACAGCATTTAACGGAGTGGCCACAATTGGAAATGGTGTTTCAGCAAATAGCGGCCAAACTACAACCTTACTTACCGGATTTACAAGCCCATCCAATTTTTCAATTTTTGGCTTTTGGTTTTTTGATATGGATCCTAATGTTCCGGGCGTTGATGTGCTGTACTTCTGCGATGACAGAGATGTGCCTCCTAATGGCGGCATCTACAAATATTCACTGGTGAATGGAACATGGGTTTCCAATGGCAATGTTTCAACTAATCATAGCATTAAGGATCTAACTGCCGAGCGCACCTGTTTTACCCAGATCTATTGTGTTTCTGGTTCACGGGTTTATTCATTGCGTGATGACAACGGGTATAACCAGGCAATTACAGGAACACTTACTGAAATTGCATTTGCAAATTCAAACACAAAGTTTCGTGGAATAGCCTTTACCCCTGGAACCGCTGCGCCAACGCTTATCGGGGCAGCCGCTTCACAAACAAACGTTTCCTGCTATGGCGGAAGCAACGGGCAAGTAAATGTTTCCGTAAACGGAGGCGTTTCACCGTTTACATTTAACTGGGGTGGAGGTATTACCAGCCAGAACAGAACCAACCTTTCAGTCGGAAGCTATAATGTTACGGTTACCGATGCTTCGGGATGTACGGCTACATCCGGGGCAACCATAACCCAGCCGGCTCAACTTTCCGGAATGATCTCGAAAACGGATGTTAGTTGCAATGGTGGAAGCAACGGGTCAATCACGCTTTCCATTAGCGGTGGAACGCCATCATATACATTCAACTGGGGTGGAGGTATCGCTACTCAAAACAGGAACAATTTACCAGCTGGAAATTATACGGTTACTATAACTGATAGCAAAGGATGTATTACAACTGCCAGCACAACAATCACTCAACCTGCGGCACTAACGTTGTCTGCAAGCAAGACCGATGTGAGTTGTAATGGCGGGAGCAATGGCTCGATTGCACTGACAGTAAATGGAGGAACGCCCTCGTATTCGTTCAACTGGGGAGGTGGTATTACTTCGCAGAATCGAAGCAATGTTGCAGCCGGTAATTATTCCGTTACGGTTACGGATAGCAAAGGATGCACTGCCACAACAAACTTAACAATAACGCAACCGGCCTTACTGAATGCATCTATAAATAAAACTGATGTGACTTGCAATGGCGGAAGCAATGGTTCGATTACTTTGACTGTAAATGGCGGCACAACACCATACAATTTTCTATGGTCGAATTCAGCCAGCACCCAAAATATCAGCAACCTGTCTGCAGGGAATTACATCGTAACTGTTACTGATGCAAAAGGATGCAGCACTACGGCAAGTTCCACCCTAACTGAACCTGCCGCATTGAGTTTCTCAATTATTAAAATTGATGTCAGTTGCAATGGAGGGAATAATGGATCAATTGATTTATCTGTTTCAGGGGGAACTATGCCGTATAATTATTTATGGTCAAATGGCTCAAACGTAGAGGATATCAGCGGACTGAATTCCGGGACCTACCTTTTCACAGTAACTGATTCCAAAGCATGTCAGATATCGGGATCATCCTTGATTTCTCAACCAACTGCTTTGTCCGCATCACTAACTAAGGTGAATGTGAGTTGCAATGGAGGCAGTGATGGTTCAATAGACTTAAGCATTCAAGGAGGTATTACTCCTTATTCATTTTCATGGTCAAACGGTCTGACTGCCGAGGATATTTCCGGGCTGAGTTCCGGTGTGTTTAATGTAACTGTAATTGACTCTAATGGATGTTCATTAACATCAGGAACCACAATAACCCAGCCCTCAGTACTTACGGTTTCTTTATCAAAAATTAATGTCAGTTGTAATGGCGGAGCTAACGGCTTTGTAACATCCATGGTTGCAGGTGGCACGATCCCGTACAGTTACAATTGGTCAAATGGATCAACCAACCAAAATCTTTCTAATGTTAATGCTGGAAGCTACAGCTTAACAGTAACTGACGCGAAAGGGTGTACATCTATTTCCAACGTAACTATAACCCAACCGGCTCAACTCAGTTCGTCAATTATTAAAGCAGATGTTAGTTGTGCCGGTGGAAATAATGGGAGCCTTACGCTTTCTGTTGCAGGTGGAGTAACGCCATATACTTATACGTGGTCTAATTCTTCAACAACCCAAAACATAAGCAATTTATCTGCGTGTAATTACAGCGTTACTGTGAA
>CAYOYI010000162.1:0-8661 GCA_964408105.1 uncultured Chitinophagaceae bacterium
CACCTGCACCTGTTGCGGGAATGTTTCCGCTACCGAATGTTCCGGTGGCAAGCACTCCATCATTACCTGCCACATGCAGTTTCGCAGCCGGTGTCATTGTTCCTATCCCGACATTGCCGCTGTTGGCATTGTAGATATTATTACCGGAGATAACCCAGTCATCATCAGGAACACCGGTTGCTAATTTACTGAGGTCAACGTTAAGAGATGCTCCGGCATCGGTAAGGGTTAAAACATTTGAAGAGGTATCAAATGAGAAAGCGGAATTCAATTCATTCGTTGAATCCAGATCACCGCTGTTTGAAATAGAATTTCCGGTGATATTAATTCCTGTTCCGGCAGAATAGGTTTGGCCGGAAAGAGCGCTGAGATCAACAGAAAGCAAACCTCCATTGTCGGTTAATTCGAGGGTGTTGCCGTTAAGATTTAAGCTGATATTGTCATCATCGTTCGGATCAGTATCTCCGGTATTTGAAATAACGTTTCCACTAATGCCAATGCCGTTCCCCGCGGTATAAGTTGTTCCTGCAGCTAGCGAGCTAAGGTCAACTGTGCTTGTGTTACCGGCTTCAGTAATTGAAAGCTGGTTGTTGCCCTGATTGAAATTGAATCCTGAGATAAGCTCATTTGTGCTGTCGAGATCACCGGAATTAATAACAACTCCGGCAACGATGTCAATTCCGTTTCCGGCAAACAGCGTTGAACCACCAAGACTGCTGAGGTCAACGGCAAAAGTGTTTCCTCCATCGGTGATAGATAATTCTTTGGTGGTTGGATTAAAAGAAAATCCGGTGTTGAATTCATTGGCGGCATCGAGGTCACCGGTATTGGTAATGGTATTTCCTGAAATGCCAATTCCGTTACCAGCACTGAGGTTGGGACTGGCAAGTGAGCTGAGGTCTGCTGTCCAGGAATTCCCATCATCGGTTACGGTCAGCACATTGGTTGAAGAATTAAAGGAAACTCCGGTTATCAATTCATTGGTCGGGTCGGCATCGGCATCATCAGTGTTTGCAGCAGTTAATGACATTAAAGCATAGGGTACGGAAACGAGCTGTGATAAACCCATGAAAGCGAAATTCGATCCTGCGTTAGGGTCGAGCTCTATGCGCATCCATTTATCCGCTGTTTGCCAGGGAATAGAGGCAAAAGTTCCTACAGGCTGAATACCTTCTCCAATTGTTACGCTGTACAAACCATAAGGGTTAGTTGCGGTTTTATGCACTTCCTGATAAGCTATTGCTCCTCCTGCAGCGCTGTCAATAATGCTCACACGAAGATTGATATTCTGGTCCTTGTAAGGCTGCCCGGATTCATCGCGTGCAACTCCCTGATATTTAAAACCCTGCGGCACCTGCGCGTTTGCAGTAAGCAGAAAAAAACAAAAAAAGGACGCTGAGATGATTACATTTTTCATGACTGAAAATTTTATCTTGATTGAATTCTTATTACTTTAATGCCAACTTTTAATGGAGAGATTTGAAAACTGAATAATGCGTCATTGCGATCCCGATAGCATTGCTTTTGCGTGAGCATCGGGAGAAGCAATCCTGTGTTGATTTCCTAAGGGGATTGCTTCGCTCGTGCCCCGCTCGCAATGACGGTAGTTTTCAAAGATCCCTAATACCTCATTTACGCCATTGCCTTTTCCCGCCTGATCATTTCATAAGCTTCCACAACCTTTTGATATTTTTCTTTGGCCTCGCGTTGCACAGCTTCTCCCAGATGCGCAACTTTATCGGGATGATATTTCAGGGTTAATTTTCGGAAGGCTCTTTTTATCACTTCTTCCGAATCGGTTTTTTTCACACCCAGGATCGTGTAAGCACTGGATATCGTAGTTCCCCGCTGGAACATGGAGCGGATGGAGTTGAATTCAGTAGAATGCAAACCAAGCAACGAAGCTATTCTTCCGATCACATTTACCTCAGCATCGGTGATGTAGCCGTCAGCTTGCGCCACTCCGAACAGGTAATGCACAAGCTGCAAACGGGAAGGATAATCAATCAGCCTGCGGACGTGGGAGCAAACCGATTCAACGGAGACATTGTTTTTATTCAGTTCGTTGAATACGCGCATGCTGGAGTTGGCTTTATCAACTCCGAATTTTGTGACGAAAAAATTCCGTACAAAATCCATCTCTTTGGAAGTGACTTTGCCATCGGCTTTCATCACAAGCGCAGAGAGCATCAGCAGGCTCAGGCGGAAATCAGCTTCCGGGGTTGTCCCTTCTTCTGCGCCAAACTCCTGTTTTATGACTTCGATTGTGGCGCTGTCAAATAGCGATCCGAGCGCAAAGCCAAGAAGTCCTCCGATAGGGCCGCCAAGCATCCAGCCGACTCCGCCACCAATCCATTTTTTGTAGTTGGACATCTGTTATCAGTGAAAAGATAAAGTTATTGATATTGGCTGAAAATTGGAGTCCTTACTGTTCAACAGAAGAATCAGGTTTCCTAAGTAAATTTTCGTAGTGGAGAATTATTGTTGATAAAAAACATGGTTGGAAGGTTGGATTTGGATTTTTTCATTTGTAGGTTAGTGAGTATATTTTTTAACCAAACTTTCATCTGCCATGAAATTAAAGGTCGTCCTTTCTATGTTAATAGGTGTGTTGCTTTCATTCAATTGGGAAGCAACATATGCTGAATCAAATATGATACCTGCAGCACCGGCCTCTTTGGCGGGTGTCTGTGATGATGGTGACCAGTGCACTTTTGACTTTTCCCTTTTTGGGAACTGCTATCACTTTAACATCTGCCCGTGCGGATCCTGCGATGATGGTGACGCATGCACGGTAGATTATTGCTACTTCGGGCAATGCCGTAATACGCCAATAGTTTGTAATGACTTTAATTCATGCACTGTTGACCAATGCGTTAACGGTACCTGTACGTTTACTCCAAGTTGTGATGATGGAGATGCATGTACCGATGATTATTGTGTTTTTGGTACCTGTGTGAATGTGCCTAAAGTTTGTCATGATCGGGATTTCTGCACGATAGATGCCTGCGTAAATGGTGTTTGCGTATTTACGCCAAGGTGTGATGATGGGGACCTTTGCACCCGTGATATTTGCCGCTATGGATACTGCAAGTTCGTGCCAAGTAACTGTGATGATGGCGATCCTTGTACAACAGACCAATGCGATGGGAATGGCGGGTGTATTCACACCCCTCAGGTTTGTGATGACAATGATCCATGCACCAGTGACAAATGTCACAACGGGCAATGCACCTTTACTCCAAATAATTGCGATGATGGCGACCCCTGTACGGTTGATGCATGCAGTAATGGTGTTTGCTCTAATGTCGCAATTGATTGTAATGATCATGATGGTTGCACGGTAGATGTCTGCCATAACGGAGTTTGTTTGAATACCCCGGTGGACTGTGATGATGGGGATGCTTGTACTGTTGATGAATGCTTTGGTCCAGGTAACTGCCGCAATGATGCAGTTGATTGCAGCGATAACGATAACTGTACACAGGATATCTGTGATAATGGCGTTTGTTCTAATCCACCGGTAGATTGCGATGATGGAGACCCTTGTACAGAAGATGAATGTTTTGGCCCCGGCAACTGCCGCAATGATGCCATAGATTGCAGCGATAATGACAACTGCACTCAGGATATCTGCGGTAATGGCGTTTGTTCAAATCCGCCAGTAGATTGCGATGATGGCGATCCGTGTACAGAAGATGAATGTTTTGGCCCCGGCAACTGCCGCAATGATGGGATAGATTGCAGCGACAATGACAACTGCACTCAGGATATTTGTGATAATGGCGTTTGTTCAAATCCACCGGTAGATTGTGATGATGGCGATGCCTGTACGGTTGACCAGTGCTTTGGTCCCGGCAATTGTCGTCACGATCCCATTAACTGTAATGATAACTTAAAATGCACTGACGATTTCTGTAACAATGGAGTATGTGTAAATGCTCCCAAGAGTTGTGATGATGGTAATCCTTGCACGAATGATTCCTGCAGGCCGCAAAATGGCCAATGTCAGCATGCTAATATACCAGGGTGTGTTGCTAAACGCTCCAATGATGATGGCGCTAATGACGTAGCTGAGTTGGATGAGGCAATATTCCGTGCTTATCCCAATCCTTTTTCTGATAAATTGAATATCGAGTTCCAGTTAACTGAGGACTCAAAAGTGACTGTTGAGATTTTCAATGTTGCAGGACAGCGAGTTGCATTATTGTTTGATGGATTTGTGGAAGCCGGAAATTTACAGACGGTTGAATTCACCGCAGAAAAAGTAAACGGAAGGATGTTCATCTACCGACTGCAAACTGAAACTGAGATTTTCTACGGAAAAGTGCTGGGAGTTAAGTAGTTTATTAAATATTAAGAAGCAAAACGCCCATTTTTAAATGGGCGTTTTTGTTTTAAGACCAAAGCTTTTATGAAGAATGTGCCGGTTCTGCTTCCAGCTTTTCAGCCGGAGTCATCTTTTGCTTCCATGAATTATCGTAGGGCTTGAAGCAATCGGAGTTGTGCAATTGATTTAGCTCTGCTTTCTCATCCAGATATTTCGAGAGAAGTTGAAAGGCCGATGGGTTTTCTTTTTTCAAAATGAGGAGGGCGGTGTTCACAGCCGACTTTACCGCTATCGGCACACCTCCGCCAAGATCAGCCCAGTGCCCGCCAAGCAGCAGATTCTTCACGGGAGTAGTGTAGTGTGCGATTCCTGCCTGCATATTTTCCTTGCCGGGTTTCGCGCCCATCATGCTGCCGTTGCGGTTACCGGTATAACGCCAGTGCGTGATGGGGGTGGCGATGTCGCAATATAAAATGTGATTGCGAAGTCCAGGGGCAAGTTTATCCTCTACACGCTTTATAATAATATCGGCATGTTCTGTTTTAAATTTTTTGTAGGCTTCCCCGCGAACCACGTTTCCTTTATCATCTTTCTCGGTGTGCCAGTTGTTGGAATAGTCGAAAAATGCAGGGATGTATAGCGTCAGCGTTCCCTGATTTTTTGGCGCGAGTGATTTATCTCTGAGCGATGGCGCAAGAATACTGATGCCGCTGGTGAATGGATTGCCGCTTTCATGCTCATCGCGCTTCAAGTTTTCATCGCAAAGGAAAATTAGCTCTTCATTGAATCCTAACAATTCTGCCGGGCAATCCAGCGCCAGGGAAACTGTTACGGAAGAGCTGTAAAGCTTGGCATTCCTGAGTTTGGAAATAGTTTTAGGCGGGATGGAGCCTTCGGGAAGCATTTTTTCATAGAGCGTTTCCACATCGCAAGCGGCAATCACGTATTTGCTGTTCAATGTGTAACTGGTTCCGCGATGCTCGAATTCAACGCCTTTGCATTCATTATTCTCCAGCAGAATGCGCGTGACTTTGCTTTTGTAAAAAACATCGTTTTTATAAAAGGTAATCACATGTTCAAGCCACTCCGGAAAAACCTGGCTGCCGCCCTTCGGGGGACTTTGGTAATCGCCATAGTAAGCCCATCCGATTGGAACCAGGCAGGAGAGAAGGTCTTGCTCTGAACAGAATATCTTATGCAGCTTGGGGTCTTTGAAGAAAAGTTTAAGCCCTTTTGTGATTCCTTTGTCACCACTGTACATCACATACCGGATAAAAGGAATGATGAAGCGAAGTGTCTTCAACTTGAAATCAATCTTTTCAAAGAAATTCATCGTTTCCTCAGAGCGGAAGAAAACCTGGTGCTTGTTGAAAGCCGCCCCGATCTTTTTCGCAGCCGCAAAGAATTTACGGATGCCTTTTTCTTCATGCGGAAAATCTGCGATCAGTTTTTCCTTCAACTCATCGGGATTGTTAGTGAGCAGGTAGTCGAATGTTTCGCCTTTGTATCTTCTGATACGGGTTTGCGACACCGGGCGGGGGTGATCGCTTCCGATAAAATCAAACACTCGGGTGACGATGCCTTTCGGCCCGCATTGATTGAGCCAGTGAATTGCAGAATCAAAACGGAAGTTATTTCTCCTGAACCCAGCAAGGTATCCTCCGGCACGGGAATCCATTTCCAAAATACAAACCGATAGCCCGGCCTTGCTGAGCAATGCAGCCGAGGTAAGTCCGCTGATGCCGGCACCGATGATAACCACATCGTAGGATGACTTTATTTGCGCAGGCTGAAGCATATTTGATGATAACCTTTCTACCTTAAAAAGGTTTTGATCGAGGATAACGCGGTTAAAGTTAAGCGGGATTGAGTTGAGGAAGGGTATCAAGCCCAACTTCCAACGAACCACCGGTTCAGGCGCCAGAATTCCGGATACTCCTACACCCCCTGTACACTCTCACAGTATATTGGGGAATTATGCAGAAAATGTCAGGATGATTACGGTGGTTTACGTAGTCAGATGAAATAGGGCATAAACATTCAATTTAAAGTTTGGATATTTGATAGGTGTTGTGGTAAGACTAAAAGACCGGATTGTCTTACAATAACACCCCAAACAGGAGTGTTATGTGAGACCGGAGTCTTATTTATATACTTGTTGGGGGCAATGCGAAATAAACTTATTACCTTGTTAGATGACGCTTAACCAAGACAAACAAAAGACTTTAGATTTTCTAATTAACAAGTTTGGGACTGTACATTCTGAGTTGAATATTCCTAAATGTTGCGTTTTCCTTGGAGCTGGCTGTTCTGTATCTTCTCAAATTCCTCTCGCAGGAGAGATTATTAACATCTGCCAAAAATTTTCATTTATTGATAATTCAGAAGGCGGTTATACTGTTAACAAGTTCACTGACCCTAAAGCTGTTGAAGAATTTATAACCAAACGACAACTTGAGTTTAAAGAATTTGTAAGAATAAAGGAGGAAGAAATTGCTTCGCGTGTTAACTATAATCGAATACCACTTCTCGAAACAATTCCATCTCATTTAACAAAGGGGAAAACAAACGATGAAGTATGGCGAGCATATCAAACTCTATTTATTTCAGATGCACGTTATGGACATTGGTTTGAGATTTTCAATGAAAATCCGGGAGAAAGACAAAAATTAATCGAATGGCTAATTGAGGATAAGGAGCCCAATGCAGCATATATGATCTTATCTTACCTCATCGGGCAAGGTACAATCAAGAATATTTTCACGACCAATTTTGATGACTTGGTTAATGATGCACTTTTGCTTTGTGCTGAAATGAAAGCTCGAGTTTATGCCCACAACGACATTGCACATTATATAAACTTTCACAGCAAAAGACCTAATATCATAAAGCTACATGGGGACTTTTTATTTGAAAATATAAAAAACACTTCGGACGAAACTAATTCGCTGCCAAGAAATATGGAGCACAAGTTAAGTGAGGCATTGGAACTAAATAAACTTGACCTTATTGTACTCGGATATAACGGTGCTGATTATTCCGTGATGAACGCACTTCAAAAAATCAAGAATAAAGCATCATACGGGGTGTATTGGTGCTGTCTTGACAGCAAGAACTTACATTGGCGGGTTGTTGACTTCTTAAATAATAACAAGAACAGTTATTACATAGAGATTGAAAGTTTTGACAGTTTGATTAATCAATTATGGGGGACATTCGGCCGAGAAATTCCTAATAACATTGTTGAGATTGCAACGGAAAGGGAATCAAAAATTAAAAGGTTCCTGCAAAAAGTTAAAGAAGAAACTGAAAAGGATGAATCATTAACTACCGAACAGAAAGAAAGAATATCCACTTCATTTGAAATCATATTATCCGATAAGAGCTTTTATGAGGTTCATTCTATGTCCAGCTTTGACACAAAAAAGGAGTACCTCAAAAAGTTAAGAATTGATGGAGTGAGTCGAATCCTAAAAAACATTCATTCCAACTTAGATAGATGGGCAGCGGAAGACCTTTTTGAAAAACTTGACAATGGAAAATTTTTTCAGGAAAAAATCCAATCTGCCCCTATTCAGCATATCAGTAATGCTTTAAGCAATTTGAAGGTTATTGACCGGCCCCGAACAAAAGAAATTTATACATCTGTTTCAAATGAAGTGTTTATCGAAAAACTCAAAACAGCAACTCCAGGTGAAAGACGCTCTGCCTTAGAGGAACTATTTAACATCAATCAAGATAAGACCACCAAAATTGCTGAAGAAGTAGAATCTAAAATTCCTGAAATAACAAAAGCAACTTCATTACGTGCAATCGCAAATAATTTCACTCAACCGAATCGCCACAAAGCAAACAAAGCATTAGCTGCGATTCCAGATGAAGAATTAATTAAAAGGTTTGAAAAAGAGCCAATCCAAGAAATCATTAATGCCCTGAGATTGTTCTTTAATGTGAGCAAGAATAGAACCACAACAATCTACAGCAAGCTAAATAATCAATTGCTACTTCAAAAGCTATCAAAATGTTCATTTGAAGTGATTTCTACAGCTTTATCAAACCTTGCGTTAATCCTACGACATAAGACTATTTCAATTCTCAACTCCATCGAGCAAAAAGAGCTAAAAGCGAAAATGGAAAAGTCTGAACTGCCTTCATTAGCAAGGGGATTATTTAAGCTTTATAATCTTGATAAACGTATCGCCCGAAATCTTCTTAATAATGTTGATGATGCAACAATAATTGCCAAATGTAAATCTTACCCCGACTTTATAAAAACCGCTCATGCCTTGCACGATATAGATAAGATTGACACAAAAAAGGCTAACTCTATC
>CAYOYI010000163.1:0-8649 GCA_964408105.1 uncultured Chitinophagaceae bacterium
AAAGTAATCCAGGAATAACCTCAAATGGTAGTGATTATGTTCTTGAGCTACCGGGACGGGTTTATGCCATATACGACCGTTTTGCAAATTCCAACCCCAATATTGTGTTGCCATGCGGCACTTACACGGTAAAATGGTATGATCCGACTAACACAAGTTATATCCTGCAGGACGGAGGAACAACGACCGTACAGGGCGGAGGAACGGTTTTCCTCGGAAGTCGGCCATATAGCAACAACGATTGGGTGGTTTTGGTCATCAGCGACTATAATGCAACATTCGATGTAACGCATACCGGTTGCGGCTCGCAGGGTGGAAAGATCACCGTCACGCCAACCGGAGGAACTGCACCATATTCTTATTTGTGGTCTGATGGGGAAACTTCACCAACCATCACCGATCTGTCGCCTGGTGTTTATACTGTAACTATTACGGATAATTCAGGATGCGTTTTGGTGGATAGCACTCAAGTGATTCAAACCGGAATTGTGGGAATGAATCTGAAAGTTTTTCTCGAAGGACCTTATGACCAGCCTTCCGGATTGATGCATGATGATCTTCGCGCTGCCGGATTAATACCTCTGGCGGAACCATTCACTTCCCTTGGTTTTTCGCATACTGGTTCCGGTGGAGGAGAAACAACAACGGCTTCCATTCTCAATGTCACCGGAAATAATGCCGTTGTTGACTGGATACTTGTCGAATTACGCGATAAAAACAACAGCTCGAACATTATTGCCACACGCTCTGCGCTCCTTCAGCGCGATGGTGATATAGTTGATACCAACGGGCAGCAGCCCCTGACATTCACAGGCATCCCTTGCGATGATTACTACATCGCTATTCGCCATCGAAATCACCTCGGATTTATGACTCTTAATACTGTTTCGCTTACGTCAACATTATCGCTTGATCTTTCTAATACTTCAATTCCGCTATACGGAACAAACCCGAAAAAGCTAGTAGCGGGCAAGCGCGTAATGTGGGCAGGAAATTGTTTCTATGATGGGCTATTAAAGTATATGGGTACTGACAATGACCGTGATCAGATATTAAGTATCGTAGGCGCGCCAGTACCAACCAACGTTGTGAACGGCTATTACAAGGAAGACATAAACCTTGATGGTCGGGTAAAATACATGGGCCTTAAAAACGACAGGGATATCATTTTGATAAACATCGGTGGCACCAATCCATCGGGAACACGAACGGAGCAAATACCATAATGGCGGGCAGAATAAAAATATGGTTGATATTGTTCTTTGCCGGAACGCTGTTTTCGGTAAATGCCCAGCCTCTGGTTGATATCGGTCTGTTCGGTTCAGGCACAGATACGCTTGAGGTAAGGCTTATGCCAAAAGGAAATTTTAATGGGGTTGTATCGAATGTCGTTTTTACGATTCGCTGGGAATCGGGATGCAATATGAATCTAGGAAATGGGTCACAGGCGCTGCCCGTTTCGAATTATATTCCAATGAAGAAATCAGACACTCAGCAAACGAATGGCGGATATACCTATCAGGTTTTTGGCGGAGCAGGGCTGCAAACAATTTTAGCTTCCGGTTCCAATTGGTCAAACAACGTTGCGGTCACTCTGATGAAAATTCCTGTTCCGGGAATGAAGGGAAAATTTGAAATTGTAAACGATTCCAATACAGCCCAGATCAATGGTGATTATTTTGTTTCATTGAACGGATTGGCAAAAACCGGAAGCATCTATCAGGCAAGTTATGTCAGGGTTTACCAAAATCCTCAAACCATATGTACCGGTGACAGCATTTTTGCGGGAGGAGCTTATCAAAAAATAGATGGCACTTATGTAGATACATTCCAGGGCTTGGGAGGATGCGACAGCGTGGTGATTACACAGCTTACCGTTCGCCCCAACTATTTATTCAACATTGATCTGACCATCTGCGAAGGTAACAGCGTGATTGCCGGAGGCGACTATCAAACGGAATCAGGAATTTATTACGACACGCTTTATTCCCAACATGGCTGCGACAGTGTATTTATTACCAATCTTACAGTTCTCGCACCAATTGTTAATGTTCAAAATGTAAGTATTTGTTCCGGCCAAAGCTTCTTTGCAGGTGGTTCAAATCAAACGACCTCTGGTACTTACTATGATTCTTTTACATCCGCCATGGGATGTGATTCAATTATCACAACCGTTCTGACCGTAAATGCAAATCCCACTGCATCAATCTCACCGTCAGTTGCAACTATTTGCCTTGGCTCCAACATAACCTTAACTGCCAGCGGAGGGACAAGCTATTTGTGGAATGGAGGAGCAACATCGACATCAATCAATGTCAGCCCGTCAACCAATACAACTTATAACGTAACAGTGACCAATGCTAATGGCTGCACGGCAAGCACCTCAAGATTGGTTACGGTTAATTCGTTACCCACCGTAACTATTTCACCTTCAAGTGTAACGATTTGCAGCGGCTCCAGCACAACCTTAACTGCGAGCGGAGGAACAAGCTATTTATGGAATGGAGGGGCAACATCGGCATCAATCAATGTAAGTCCGGCAACGAGTACCACCTATACCGTCACGGTGACTGATGCAAATGTATGCACAGCAAGCGCCTCGCGATTAGTTACGGTGAATGCACTACCTAATGCAGTTATTTCTCCATCAAGTGTAACGATTTGCAATGGTTCAAGCACAACCTTGACTGCGAGCGGAGGAACAAGCTATTTATGGAATGGAGGGGCAACTACTCCCTCAATAACGGTTAGTCCTTCAGTCAACACCAACTACATCGTAACTGTAACTGATGCTAACGGCTGTGCCAAATCAACATCCCGGATTGTGGTGGTGAATCAACTGCCAACGGTAAATATTTCGCCTGCTTCGGTTGCTATTTGCAACGGAGCAAGCACCACGCTGACTGCCAGCGGAGCAACAAGCTACCTGTGGAGCACCGGTGCTCCAAATCAAAGTATCATAGTAAACCCTCCTTCAAATGCAATCTACACCGTAACAGCAACTGATGCGAACGGCTGCACGGCAAGCGCCTCAAGATTAGTTGTCGTTAATTCACTTCCAACCGGTTCCATTTCACCGTCAAATGTGGCAATCTGCAACGGAGCGAGCACCACACTTACCGCGAGCGGAGGAACAAGCTACTTGTGGAATAGTGGAGCAACTACCGCTTCCATAAATGTAAGTCCGGCAACCAGCACCACTTACGCGGTAACGGTCACTGACGCCAATGGCTGCACCGCCAGCACATCACGATATGTAACCGTGAATGCATTGCCTAATGCAACAATCTCCCCGGCAAATGTCACGATTTGCAATGGCTCAAACACGACCTTGACCGCAAGTGGAGGCACAAGCTATTTGTGGAATGGCGGAGCAACGTCATCTTCAATAACGGTTAGTCCTTCAGTAAACACCAGCTACGCTGTAACCGTAATTGACGGCAACGGATGTTCTGCTTCAACGTCAAGAAATGTGGTGGTCAATCCATTACCAACGGTAATTATTTCACCAGCCACAATTTCTATTTGCAGTGGCACGAGCGGTACGCTGACAGCAAGCGGAGGAAGCAGTTACCTTTGGAACACCGGTGCGACAAGTGCAGGTATTACGGTAAGCCCTCCTTCAAGCACAACTTATACTGTAACGGCAACAGATGCCAACGGCTGTACGGCAAGTACATCAAGATTGATAACGGTTAACGCACCACCAACAGCTTCTGTTTCACCATCCAACGTAACGATCTGCAATGGATCAAGCACGACTTTCACTGCGAGCGGAGGAACAAATTACTTGTGGAATACTGGCGCAATAAGTTCAAGTATTACAGTTTCACCAAATTCAACAACATCATACTCTGTTACTGTTACTGATAATAACGGATGCATGTCATCAATGTCGAGAACGGTGACTGTGAATGCTCTGCCAAATGTTTCAATCGCGCCTCCAGCCTCTTCAATTTGCCAGGGCTCATCAGCTACCCTGACAGCAGGAGGTGGAAATTCTTATGTATGGAGTACAGGCGCCACTTCAGCAGCCATTACTGTGTCTCCTGCAACACCAACGACTTATTCTGTTACAGCCACTAACGGGGCGGGATGTACCGCGACATCCTCCAGGTTGGTGACGGTTCATGGATTACCAACAGTTTCTATTTCTCCGGCAAGTGTGACTATCTGCAGCGGAGCAAGCGCTACACTAACTGCCAGCGGAGGAACGTCATACGTGTGGAGTACGGGAGCTGCTACTTCAGGAGTTATCATAAATCCGGTTACCAATACAAATTATTCCGTGACTGTAACAGATGCCAACGGATGCACCGGAAGCGCTACCAGAACTGTATTTGTAAACACAATTCCAACGGCAACCATCTCTCCTGCTAATATTTCAATATGTGAAGGCTCCAGTGCGGTTTTAACTGCCGCTGGCGGAACATCATTTACATGGAGCACAGGCTCAACCAGCGCGGGCGTGACGGTTAATCCAACTGCAACAACATCATACTCCGTTACTGTAACTGGCGCAAATGGCTGCACTGCTTCAACCTCCAGGATTGTGACAGTTAATCCTTTACCGCCCGCACACATCGTTCCGTCATCTGCTGCCATCTGCAGCGGATCAAGTGCAACACTCACCGCAAGCGGAGGTGTCATCTATACGTGGAATACCGGATCAACTAACTCAGTAATTACAGTAAGTCCGCTTAGTACCACCGCTTATACCGTGACCGTCACGGACTCGAAAAGTTGCTCGGCAACGGCATCGGCCACAGTTGAGGTAAGCGCGAGTTTGGTTGCTACAATTACACCTGCTAATCCGAAAGTTTGTCTTGGTGAAAACATAACACTTACTGCTTCAGGTGGAACAACTTATAATTGGAACGTTGGAGCTTCTACTGCAGGCATAACGGTAAGTCCGCTCGCTGCAACAACTTACACCGTCACGGTCACGGACGGAGGACTTTGTTCAGCAACCGCATCAAAAACAGTGACAGTGAACCCATTGCCAACGGCTTCTATAACTCCATCAAGTGTTGAGATTTGCAAAGGGGGGACCATTCAGTTGACAGCAAGCGGAGGTTCTTCATACTCCTGGAATAACGGAGCTTCAACGGCAGTCATCAATGAAAGTCCGTTGTCAACAAGCGTATTCGCGGTAACCGTTACTAATGTGAATAGCTGTACAGCTACAGAATCAAGGACCGTAACTGTCAATTTGAATAAACTCACTTCCACGAATGTTTCGATCTGCGAAGGCGAAAGTTATTTTGCAGCAGGTTCAAATCAGACTTCCGCAGGAACGTATTATGACACGCTTTCAACTTTCAAAGGTTGTGATAGTGTTATTCAAACAAATCTTGTTGTTCACGATGATTACCTGATCAATCTAAATCACTCCATTTGCGCGGGTGACAGCTTCTTTGTGGGCGGACAATATCGCAAAACTCCCGGTATATATTACGATTCACTTAATACAATTTACAGCTGCGATAGCATTATTGCGACCAACCTTAGTATTAACCCCTCGATTATTCACAATCGAAATATTTCCGCTTGCACGGGCGATACTGTTTTTGCAGGTGGACAGCCGCAAACCATTTCAGGTATCTACCACGATACGCTCACTGCGAATGCCGGGTGCGACAGTGTGGTAATAACCGATCTCACATTTTTTGATCCTGTAATCAAGTTTCTGGATGTTCTGATTTATGCCGGCAACAGCTACTTTGCAGAAGGAGTAAACCAAACAGAAAGTGGCGTCTATTATGATACGCTGGTATCCTTTCATAATTGTGACAGCATTGTTGTTACAAATCTGTCGGTGGAGAATATCATGTCTGATTTGGTGGTAAACAAAGTCGAGAATACGCTTACAGTACGGACTACTCTTGAAAAAGAGTACGTGGACAATTCTTACGGAGCCGCAGCAGTTGGATGGAATATAAATCGGACGTTAGATAGTCTTGTTAGCTCCGATCACTTGCGTTGGGCTTTGTATGATGCCTCAGGAGAAAAGCAGCTTGACTTCAAGCTTGACTATTTCAGCCAAAGCGCACAGTCGCCTTCTGGATATAAATCGTTGGGGATAAATGGTGGCGAAGGACAAATATTCACAGGTGATAGCAGCACCGTTATGAAGACAGCAACTTCAATAGATGAAAATTTTAATGCTTTTGGCTATGTGCTGACAACCAGTTCACCGCCAACCGATACCTCATACGTTCCTCATCCCTCATATCCCGAATGGATCTTTGATGTTTGGTATGAAGCTACTATTGATCTTGACGCATTTGGGAATAATAAATTCGGATTTCACGATGTGGTCTCCGTTCATGCCAGCCCCGATAAAGATGACAACCAAATATTTCACATCGCTGATCATCTCATGCCTCGCGCTTGCCCGAGGACCGAAACGGTAAGTATAATCATTTGCGAAGGCGACAGCTACTTCGTTGGCGGGGACTGGCAGACTACCGGAGGCACGTATTATGACACGCTGTTCACTGCAGACAGCTGCGAGATCAGGGTCGTTTCCCGCCTGACTCTGATTCCTGCATCAGTTACTGACACCAGCGTGAGCATTTGTCAGGGAGAAAGCTATTTCGCGGGTGGTGGCGACAGAACACAGTCAGGAACTTATTATGATACCTTGGCTGCCGCTAACGGATGCGATAGCATAGTTGTTACCTATCTTTCGGTATTACTTCCCCTCGTCACCAATCTGGACGTAAGTATTTGTGAGGGTGAGAGTTATTTTGCCGGTGGCGATGATCAAACCGAATCCGGAACCTATCAGGATTTGTTTACAGCATCGAATGGTTGTGATAGTTTGGTGGTCACAAACCTGCTGGTAAAGCCTGTAGTCGTTTCCACACCCGATATTTCAATTTGCGATGGCGACAGCATCTTCTTGGAAGGGGCTTACCGAAAGACATCCGGTTTTTACAGGGATACTTTAATTTCTGCTAATGGATGTGATAGCATTATCCTGACTACCCTTAATGTTCAGCATATCATAACCCAGCCGCGAACAGTCTCGATTTGCGAAGGAGACAGTGTTTTTGCCGGAGGCGCCTGGCAAACTATGAATGGAACTTACTACGATACGCTTCAAGGTTCAAAATGTGACAGCATAGTGATCACTTCACTTCAAATTGTTGAGTCGGTCACAGAAATAGTGAGTGTTTCCATCTGTGACAATGAAAATTATTTCGCAGGCGGAGCTGAGCAGACTTCATCCGGGATATATTATGATACCTTGCTTACCGTTGCCGGGTGTGACAGTATATTGATAACAATACTTACAGTTTTGCCATCATACCATGATGAAATTTCAGTTTCAATTTGCGAAGGAGAAAGCCATTACGCAGGCGGAGCGTTACAAATTATAACCGGAATATATTATGACACGCTTCTTACTGAGGGCGGCTGTGACAGCATTATTACCACCGAATTGAATGTGCTCCCTGTTTATGCTGATTCAGCCTGGGTTTCGATCTGTGATAATGAAAGCTACTTCGCAGGTGGCGCCTACCGTAATCAGTCCGGTATTTATTCTGATACCTTGTCAACGAATCAAGGCTGCGACAGCATCGTCATTACAGTGCTGACAGTTCTTCCTTCTCCAATAGTAAATCAGCAGATATTCATTTGCAGTGGCGATAGTTTTCCCGCTGGCGGTAAATACCGTTTTGCAACCGGCATTTACCGTGACACATTTGCCACCACAGATGGCTGCGACAGTATTTTAGTCACTGATCTAAAGGTAAATCCAACGCATTTCAAAAACCGGAACATGCACATCTGTGGAGGAGACAGTGTTTTTGCCGGAGGCAACTATCAAACCGGCTCGGGAATATACTATGATACACTTATCAATCGCTTTGGCTGCGACAGTGTTTTACGAACCAATTTGCTCGTTGAGGCGATGATTTTAGTTCAGGCTGACGCCAATATCTGCCAAGGTGATAGTATTATGTTGCAAGGCGCCTATCAATATGCCGCAGGCACTTACTATGATACATTCACCGCTCACGGAGGATGCGATAGCGTAGTTGCAACGTTGTTGAGCATTGGAGATACCGTAATAACCAATGTTTCAGCTTCAATCTGCAACGGTGACAGCGTCTTTGCCGGAGGCGCCTATCAGTTTGATACAGGTACTTATTATGATACGGTTACGGTTACCGGTTGTGACAGTATTTTCATCACTGAGGTAGAGGTACTACCGGTTTTTGTTTCCTATCTGGAGATAGGCATTTGTGAAGATGAGAATTACTTTGCGGGAGGAAACTGGCGTAATAGTTCGGGCATCTATTATGATAGTCTGATCTCTTCTTTAGGTTGTGACAGCATTATCATAACCTATTTGACTGTTTCTCCGGTTCACAGGATAACCAACAACGTTTCAGTTTGTCATGGTGAAGGATATTTTGCCGGAGGCGCCTATCGGACCACATCCGGAACCTATCGTGATACATTACTCTCTTCTTTAGGTTGTGACAGCATTATTACAACTATTCTTACTGTAAACCCGCAAATTTCAAAATACCGCCCGGTAACAATTTGCCAGGGTGAAACAATTTTTGCAGGAGGCCAGCAAAGAGGGCAAACCGGTATTTACCTCGACACATTTGTTGCCGTTAACGGTTG
>CAYOYI010000164.1:0-1133 GCA_964408105.1 uncultured Chitinophagaceae bacterium
AGCTTCACCCAATTGCATTCCGAAACTGTATATGTCAGCAGTGCAGCTTCTTTCATTAGGACCGATGACAGATACGATTTTCGGTTTACTTTCTTTCATAAGCTCACTTTGAAATCTATTAACTTCAATTATAGCAATTCCCATGAAGCGAATTATCATCCTGTTATTTATTTTCACGGCTTCAACAATTTGCAATTTCTCAGTGGCTCAGGAAACGAAAGAAAAATTTGTGATCGTAGTTCATGGCGGTGCCGGAACCATTACTCAGCAAAATCTTCCGGCAGAACGCGAGGCTGCATACAAATCAAAATTGACTGAAGCGCTAAACGCAGGATACCATATCCTGAAAAATGGAGGTTCCTCTCTCGATGCAGTTGAAGCAATTATCACCATTCTTGAAGACAGTCCTTATTTCAATGCCGGCAAAGGTTCGGTTTTCACCAGTGCAGGTACAAATGAAATGGACGCTTCCATTATGGATGGTAAAACGCTGAAGGCCGGAGCCGTTGCCGGAGTGAAAACAATAAAAAACCCAATCAAAGCAGCGAGAGCGGTGATGGATAAATCACCACATGTCATGCTTGCTGGCGATGGTGCAGACGAGTTCGCTAAACAGCATGGCCTTGAAATTGTTGACTCCAATTATTTTTTCGATGAACACCGCTACCAGCAACTGCAAAAATTCAAAGAAGGGGGAAAACCAAAACTAGATCACTCGGAAGACAAAGGCGCTGCTCCCTCGGATATTAAGGATAACAAATACGGAACGGTTGGAGCTGTCGCTCTTGACAAACACGGTAATATTGCTGCGGCCACATCCACAGGCGGAATGACGAACAAGCAATTCGGGCGCATTGGCGATTCACCCATTATTGGCGCAGGCACTTATGCTGACAACGGCACATGCGCGGTGTCCTGCACCGGTCATGGTGAATATTTTATAAGAACTGTTGCTGCACACACCGTTTCTGATTTGATGAAATACAAAAACTATTCTGTCGAGCAGGCAGCGAAGGAAGCGCTTGAAACGATTTCTTCCTTCGGTGCTGAAGGCGGAATGATCGCGCTCGATGCAAAAGGCAACTTCACTATGCAGTTCAATTCTCTCGCGATGATCAGAGGTTATGTCAAGG
>CAYOYI010000164.1:1143-6675 GCA_964408105.1 uncultured Chitinophagaceae bacterium
GCGGCGAAGCCTACCGGCGCATCCGATTGCTGAAGGAAGATGGCAAAGCTGTGGTGGAAATTTTTAGATAGATGGCTCTGCACCCTCAACGCAAGATAATTTTCATCATCACGCTGCTGACAGCCATTATCTCCATGCTGTTATTTGGAATCGCTTTGATAAAAGGATGGTTCGGACCATCATCAGGCGTGGGAGCGGTTTTCTGCGAATCAACACGCGATTGGCTCATCAAGCAGCAGTCAAATACGTTGTCAAATATCGGGTTCATAGTTATAGGTATCATTACCGGGTGGCAATTATCCGGCAATCAATTCTCTCATAATGCGAACACTTTAACGCGTACTCTTTTCCTTCCTGCTTTCTTCTCAAGCTTCATCGTGCTGCTCGGCCCCGGATCGATGGCGATGCACGCTACTGAAACTGCTTTGGGAGGATTCTTCGACATGCTTTCCATGTATCTCATCGCCTCGTTCACTTCTGCATATGCGATACAACGTTTTTTTGCAAAGGGAGCGCTTCTTTTCGTTGCAACTTTCGCTGTTGTTCTTGCAATTTGCCTTTGGGCAAACTTTCAGCATTATGAGATCATCTTCGGATTTTTCGGGAATACCGCCTTCGCTTTTTTTATTACCGTCACCTGCATTTTTGAATTCCTGAATCAATACCTACGAAACATCCAGCGTGAATTCAAATGGGGATTGGCGTCACTTGCTTTAGTACTCATCGCTTTGGGGATCTGGAACCTGTCAAAAAACGGCAGCGATTACTGCGACCCGTACTCCCCGGTACAAGGACATGCGATTTGGCATTTGCTTGATGCAGGTTCAGTGTATTGCTTGTTCAGGTTTTATGTGAGTGAACATTCTCCAACTCAATCTTAATGACATGGAAACTAAATCCATCAAACAAACAGTCGCGTTTAACGCGAAACCCGAGGAGGTTTACGACCTTATCATGAATGCAAAAAAACATGCTGCTTTCACAGGAGGATCTGTGAAAATGTCAAAAAAGGAGAATGGGAAGTTCGTGATCTTTGATGGCTACTGCCGCGGCTACAACATTGAATTACACGAAGGGAAGAAGATCGTGCAGGCCTGGAATTTCGCTGAGGATGGCTGGCCGGAAGACCACCACTCCACTTGCACTTTTTCATTCGCAAAATCACCAAAGGGTACCAAGCTTAGTTTCACGCAAACCGGCATCCCCGCTCACAAAGCCAAAGCATTGGCTGACGGGTGGAAGCAATATTATTGGGAGCCGATGAAGAAGTATATAGAGGAAAAAAAACACGTGTAGATAGATTAAATTTCTTTATCTTGGGTATATTCACAAGCATGAGACTGATTCTCTTTTCGCTGTTTGCTATTGCATTTACAGTGTGCAAAGCCCAAGACCCACAGATTGAATGGCAAAATACGATTGGAGGAAGTGGGGGTGATTACCTTTTTTCAGTACAGCAAACATTTGATGGAGGCTATATTCTTGGTGGACGCTCTAATTCCGGTATTTCTGGGGATAAAACAGAAGGCTCCCAAGGTGACTATGACTACTGGATAATCAAATTAGATGCTATAGGTAATAT
Organism: uncultured Chitinophagaceae bacterium; assembly: GCA_964408105.1. Classification (GTDB taxonomy): domain Bacteria; phylum Bacteroidota; class Bacteroidia; order Chitinophagales; family CAIOSU01; genus BPHB01. The sequence goes on from CAYOYI010000164.1 coordinate 2,726, forward strand.
CGTGTGGCAAAAAACTATAGGTGGAAATGGTCAGGATGCTCTTTCTTCAATTCAACAGACTTTTGACAACGGCTATATACTTGCGGGTGCTTCTTATTCTGGTATTTCAGGAGATAAAACCGAAGGCTCTCAAGGCCGGAATGATTTTTGGGTAGTCAAACTAGATACTGCTGGCAATATCCTGTGGCAAAATACCATTGGCGGCAGTGATTATGATTTTTATCCTTCAATACAGCAATGTCCAGATGGGGGTTACATTCTTGGAGGAAAAACATATTCAGGAATTTCAGGAGATAAAATTGAGGCTAATCACGGTTCCACTGATTATTGGATAATCAAATTAGACACCGTTGGCAATATCATGTGGCAAAATACCATCGGTGGAAGCGGCAGTGATGAATTCAGCTCCATCGGACTAACAAAAGATGGGGGTTACATTATCGCTGGTTCTTCTAATTCCGGAATTTCTGGTGATAAAACCGAGAACCCTCAAGGCTCTTATGATTACTGGGTAATTAAAATAGACTCCTCGGGAAACATTATTTGGCAAAATACTATTGGTGGTAGTGAATATGATTGGAATCCTTCGATACAACAATGTACTGATGGAAGTTATATCCTTGGAGGCTCTTCCTGGTCAGGAATATCAGGTGACAAAGCCGAAGCAGCGCAAGAAAACGATTATTGGATTATCAAACTAGATTCAGCCGGAAACATTATTTGGCAAAATACCATTGGTGGTAACAATAGGGATGAACTAAATTCAATCTGCCAAATTAAAAACGGAGGTTATATCCTTGGTGGACAGTCTAATTCCGGAGTTTCTGGAGATAAAACAGAAGCATCCCAAGGTGATTACGACTATTGGGTAATCAAATTAGATTCAATTGGGAATATTGAGTGGCAAAACACTTTAGGCGGAAGTGCTGGCGATCAACTCTATTCCGTAGAGCAAACAGCAGAAGGAGGATATATTCTCGCTGGTTCCACCGGTTCTGGACTCTCTGGAGACAAAACAGAAGCGTCACAAGGTGGTGGAGATTATTGGATAATAAAGATTAGCGACTTACACGAAATTTCGGGTCAGTTTCTAACAGAAACAAGCATTCCCATTAATGGAGTAACAATTTCGCTATTAGGCGATGATACGTTGACAGCAATTACTGATTCAGCCGGGATGTATGCCTTTGGCGTGGCGCCAGGAACTAATTACACATTAACAGTTTACAAAAACAATGACGTATCCACAAGCAATGGCGTTACTGCAATTGATTTGCTACTCACAAGACGTCATATCCTCGGTACTCCTCTCAACACACCTTACAAAATTATTGCTGCGGATGTCGATAGCTCTGGTTCAGTGAGTACGCTCGATGTATTACAGATGCAATCTTTAATTCTTCAAAACACAAGTACATTCCCAAATGGCAGGCTATGGGCATTCGTGCCATCCAGCCATGTATTTGCCGATCCGCTGGCCCCATTCCCATATCCATCGTCCAGAACCTACACCAATATTCAGCAATCGTTCACCAACCAGGATTTTATCGGCATCAAGCTCGGTGATGTGAATAATAGCTGGGATCCGAACATACAGTAGGAGCCTCATCCCACCCTTCTCCAAAGGAGAAGAGCCTGAGCCTTCTGCCTTTGAAAAATGTAAGGAGGATTTCCTTATCCGCAACCGCAACTGTAAACGATTTGCCTGTTAGTATCTACCCAATTTGCCGGATACTGTTTTTCCTAAATTGCGCTCCGCAACCTGACCAGAATGACCGAACAAGTAGGAAAAGCTCCGCGCAAGCGCTCGAAGCCCTCGTATGTATATTCCATCATCAGCATCACGCTGGTGCTGTTTATGCTGGGGATATTGGGGCACGTGCTGCTTTTTTCACAAAAGCTGTCAGAGTATTTCAGGGAGAGCATTGAAATTTCCATCATCCTGAAAGACGGCCTGAGTGATGCGGACATCTTTCAGTTCCAGAAGAAATTAGAAAAGAAGCCTTACATCAAAACCACCCGCTACATTTCGAAAGAAGAAGCAGCTAAAATCTTACAGGATGATTTTGGCGAGGACTTGCAAATACTCGGATATAATCCGCTGTATGCTTCCGTGAATTTTAATCTCCGCGCAGATTACGCCAACTCAGACAGTCTTAAAGCTATAGAGGCTGAATTGCTGGAACAACCGCAGGTGCAAGAGGTTTATTATTTCAAAGCCATTGTTGACCTCATCAATCAAAACATCCAAAAAGTAACGCTCATTTTGGTCGGCATTTCACTAATGCTGGTCATTGTCGCCATCACGCTGATTGATAACACCATCCGCCTTGCCATGTACTCCAACCGCTTCCTCATAAAAAGTATGCAGTTGGTGGGTGCAACAAGGTGGTTTATCATCAAACCATTTATGGGGCGCAGCATATTGAATGGCTTCATCAGCGGTTTGCTGGCTGTGATAGCGCTGGTCGGATTACTTTACTACGCTCAGATGCAATTACCTACTCTGATTGTATCGTCTGATGATTTAATTAATTTTGGCGCAGTTTTCATTGTCATAATAGCTGCCGGAATTTTGATAACGTGGTTCAGCACGTATCGCTCCGTGTCAAAATATCTTGGTTTGAAGCTGGATGATCTTTATTAAAGCGTAAGTCAAATGGCCAAAACAATTACAAAAAAAGAAACTGCTGAGAAGCCCGCATTCATATTTGGCAGAATTAATTACATCCTGATGGTGGCAGGTATTTTAGTAATGGTAGTGGGGTTCCTGCTGATGACAGGCGGTGAGCCGTCTGACCCTGCAGTTTTTAACGCAGATGAAAAATACAGTTTCACCCGCATCACGCTCGGCCCGATAGTGATCATGCTGGGGCTGGTAATTGAATTTGTTTCCATACTCGTGAAAGCCAAAGAGTGATCATTCGCTGATGACACTCATCCAGGCTATCATCATTGCCATTATAGAAGGCCTTACTGAATTTTTACCTGTTTCTTCCACAGGCCACATGATTCTTGCTTCATCGCTGATGAAGATCGCTGATGAGGAATTCGCCAAGACATTTGAGATTGTGATACAGCTTGGCGCCATTATGGCTGTGGTGGTGCTCTACTTCAGGCGATTTCTTGTGAGCATTAATATCTATGTGAAGCTGATAGTGGCTTTTCTCCCGACAGGCGTGATCGGGTTCCTTGCTTACAAAACCATCAAAGCTTATTTATTCAATCCCTATGTCGTTAGCGTGGCGCTGGTGATTGGAGGAGTGATATTGATTCTGCTTGACCGCTGGACGGAGAAACGTGAATCCCAGTATGCTTCCACCGAAGATATTTCATATTGGGGCGCCATTCAAATCGGGCTGATTCAATGCTTCTCGATGATACCGGGAGTATCGCGAGCTGCAGCAACCATTATAGGAGGGGTGTTTGCCGGGTTTGACAGGAAACTCGCGACTGAATTCTCATTTTTGCTCGCCATTCCCACCATGTTTGCCGCATCAGGGTATGACCTGCTGAAGTCTCACGAAAACATTCATAGCGATGACCTGCAAATTCTACTCATCGGAGGTGTGGTTGCTTTCATCTTTGCCCTGCTGGCGGTAAAAGGTTTCATCACTTTCGTGCAGCGGTATGGCTTCAAGCATTTCGGGTATTACAGAATTGTTGTAGGAATTCTGTTTATTGTTGTGAGCCTGTCGATGGGAATTGAATTCCGTGACTGAGATGCTGCCAATACAGCCCTTTGGGCTTTGCCATTAATTCCCGAATTTGCATTCATTACTAATGTCATTAAGATTTCCTGATAGCAACAGGACTGCTATCCCGATATTGCTATTTACGGTAACGGTTATCCTGCTTATTCTCTTCAATAAGGTGCTCATTTTCCCAAACAGTTATCTGTTTGGATCCGGAGGGGATGGCATCAAGAATTACTACACCATAGCACACTA
>CAYOYI010000164.1:6685-8599 GCA_964408105.1 uncultured Chitinophagaceae bacterium
CAATCAGCCCATAATTTCCTTTACGCTAAGAATATTGAGCCTGATCTTCGGAGATATCTCGCCCTTTTCGGTTGGCATCCTTAACATGCTGATGATACTGTCCGTAATTCCTTGCTCGCTGTTTTTATTCCTGATAATGCGGGAACTCAATCTGCCCGTCTGGTACGCATTCATCACCTCAATTTTTATAGCCTTGCTTTCCCCCCAGCTCGACAGAATAATGGGGCATTATGGCCTGGCTTACACATTTTTCATACCGGCAGTATGGTTGCTGTCTATACGCCTCATAAGCGATAGAAAAATTACGTTGAACCTGTTGATCGTAGTTTGTCTGATCTTGCTGTGCGGTCTCCTGCATGTTTATTATCTGGCCATCGGTGGAATATTTGTGATGGTTAGTTCAATCGCGGCATTTTTTGCGGATATTAAAGACAGGCGTTGGAGAATATTGTTGGGAGGTATTGCTGGAGGCTTGCTTCCTTTTGTATTGTTCAAACTGTTTATGCTGACCACTGATCCGGTTAACGACCGTCCAGAAGCGCCATTTGGCTTTAAATACTATATCGCAACCTTCAGAGATATATTCATGACGGTATTCGGATTCCCCGCAGAATTAGCCGGCAAGCTGTTCGAGATGAAACGACCCATGATGGAAGGCTATGCTTATGTTGGTTACGCCAGCACTCTTGGACTTTTTACTATGGTTGTAGTTTCACTTTTTGAGCTTGCCCAAAAACAATGTAACATCATCAAGCGGCTCTTTTACATTAAAGGCATGACCCCATTTATTATCACCGCTATTTTCTTTCTGCTTTTCTCAATGGCATTTCCTTTCAGGCAGCTTGGAATGGACACCCTACCTGAAATCTTCGGGCCGCTAAGACAATTCAGGTCGCCCGGCAGATTTGCCTGGGCGTTTTACTACATCTTTACTGTTTTCGCGGCAGCCGGTATTTACAATGTCTTTTCATTTATCCGGAACAAAAAGAAGCCGGCAGCTATCATCCTGATCTGTTTCCTATTTGGCATCTGGACTTTTGATGCAATAGTCTATGCCGGAATTAAAGGACAGGATGTAAACAAATCCCTTGACTCAAAAGCCTTTTTGAAAAATAAATATACCCCGCTGCTGGAAAATGCAGGCTATAATCCATCATACTTTCAGGCGATTGTGAGTTTTCCTTTTTTCGCCATTGGCTCCGAAGAACTATACATTGATGGGTCCCCCACATCTCATTCCGAAGCATTTCAAGCCTCCTATCATCTTGGATTACCGATAGCAGAGGGTAACATGTCAAGAACCTCTATAAGCCAAACCCTTCTTCTTGTACAACTTTTAAGCTCTGATTGCATTGAAAAAAAGATCATCGGGAAGCTTCCAAATGAAAAGCCTTTTCTGCTTATAGTATGCAAACGTGATCCGATTTCCACCCGTGAGCAAACCATTGCAAACAGAGGAATAAAGATTGCCGAATCAAGCGAGGTTGAATTGTATAAGTTGCCGATTCAAGCTCTTAAAGACAAAAGAGCGGAAATTGCAGAGGATTTTGCAAACCGAAGAAATAGTCTATACCATTCAGGAGATGTCTATACGTCAGCAAGAGCCGATCTTTTGCTGAATAATTTTGATGAAAGCAAACAAGCAGGCGCTTTTTACGGGAATGGAGCATTATATAGTGAATCTGGGAAGATCACCGCATTCAATGGTGTTATTCCATCTGAGACTGACATGCCTGAGATAGCGTTTTCAATATGGATAAAACACAGCCCTGCTGAGAGCGCGTTTCCGCAATTGAATTACAAACAAACCACACCGGACGGACATCTTGTTGAGCAAAAAGACTTTCCGGCAAAATCAAGCACAGAAATTTTCGGGGAATGGGTTCAGGCAAGTTTTACTTTTGAATATTTCAA
>CAYOYI010000165.1:0-8561 GCA_964408105.1 uncultured Chitinophagaceae bacterium
CGAATTCGAGTTGGAGGCCGAGGCCCGGCGACTCCGGCAGCGACTGGCGTTCCTCCCGACCACGCATATGAAAATGGAAATGATCCGCCCGATGGAACAGCTTGTGCAGAGCCATTGCTCCCTCCGGGCGTTGTCACATCATGCCCGGTGACGCTCACGGAAATGTTTGATGAACCTCCGGTGACGGTATATGATGCCGTTTCAGTGCAGCTTAACGCGCTCGTCACTGTCACCGTATAGGTTCCCGGGGGCAGGTTGCTCAAATCCTCCGTTGTGTCACCGCTTGACCATTGATAGGAATATGGATTGGAATTGCCGCTTGCTGTAAGATTGATTGATCCGGAATTGGTACATCCCGCATTCATCACCGTAGCGCTTAGAACGATTGGAGAAGGAGGATTAATAGTGTAAGAGCTTGATGTGGTGCAACCCACCGCATCGGTGATGGTGTAGCTGTACGTGCCTGGCGTCAGGTTGTTGATCATTTGTGTTGTTGCTCCGGTAGACCATAAAAAAGTGTGGGGATTGGCTCCAGAAGGATTGAGCGTGATGCTGCCGTTGCTTCCGCCCATGCAAAATACTCCGGTTGCAGAGAAGCCCGTGAACAGTGAACCGTTTGCAGCGATAGTCACTGAGCCTGTTGCTGTGCATCCATCGCCCTGGTCGGTTACGGTTACAGTATAAGAACCTGCCGCAAGATTATTTGCTGTTGCCGTTGTAGCCCCGCTGCTCCATGAATAAAGATAACTTCCTGTGCCATTAGAAACCGTAACGGTTGCATAGCCGAAAGTATGTGATGGAAAACAAGTCGCGTCTGTTTTGGAGAAACTCAAGGAGAGGTTGCAGCCACCATTAAGTAATGTTTGCAATTCAGTTGGATTCAGAACCCTGTCGTAAAAACCTATATCATCAATTGCTCCATTAAAAAACCTTATTCCTGTATTTGCTGCTTTTCCAACTGTTATTGGAAATTGAGATCCTGTGTTAATTAGCGTTGTTTGACTAAGCGCCCAGCATGAAATTGCGGGTTGCAATATCCCATCAATGAATAATCGCACCTCGCTAACCTGATATCCAATTGAACTGTCAAGAACCGCAACATAATGATGCCAGGAGTTATTGAGCAATGAACTGTTGCCACGGGTAACGACACCATCACTAACATCAACTCCTGCACCGGAACAGGCATTATTAAATTGCAGTTGGAATGATCCGCCACTAGATGCGGCCTGCCCATAGTCCAGCGCGACCATTTGACCGGTATGATTTGTCTTCGCCCAAAATGATATTGTTCGAGAATTATGACCCAATGGACCTGCATATACCATTTGAATGAAATCAGTTGCCCCATTGAACTGATACGCACTGTTGGGATTACCGAATCTATCTGTTGTCAGAATCGCACCATAAACGGTACCGTGGTTACCGCTGCCACTTTCATCATTAGCATTGCCTGTAAAAGGCCAATAACCAATAAGTCCGCTGGGGGGAATCTGTGCAAAGCAAAGAAGTCCTGCCATAAGTGCCGCGGAAAGTACAACAACCCTTCTCATTTTGAAATAGTTTTTAAAATGAAAGCTATAAAAAAACTTCTGTTTTTTCCGGTAACGAAAGGAAATTTCAACACTACTTCTTTACCAGAAAATTCCCGATCACCAGCGCATCCAATCCGCTGGAAAAGAAAGATGCTATAGCATCACGGGGAGTGCACACTATCGGCTCGTGAGATAAGTTGAAAGAAGTATTGAGGACAACCCCATGTCCGGTCTTTTCTTTTAGTTTTTTAAGCAGGCGATAGTACAGCGGATGCTGGGATTCATTCACGGTTTGGATTCTTGCGGTGCCGTCAACATGTGTCACTGCCGGAATTACAGATTGCATTTCTTTTCTGACGTCATAGGTGATCGTCATGTAAGGCGCAACCAATTGCTTGCCGGAAAAATATTTGCCCGCATCTTCTTCCAATACGCTGGGACAAAAGGGGCGGAAAGATTCCCTGAATTTTATTTTCAGGTTGACGGTATCCTTCATTTTGGGATTGGCTGGATTGGCAAGGATACTTCTGCTGCCAAGCGCTCTCGGGCCGAATTCCATCCTCCCCTGAAACCAACCGATCACTTTATTGCCAGCAATCAATTCAGCAGCATCACCGGAGGGATCTTTGGTTTCAATATAATTCAAATTGCAACTGTCTAAAATGGACTTTATTTCTGCGGATGAAAACTCATTGCCCAAAAAGGTATCATTCGGTTTCACCGGAGTATCACCATTCTCTATGGCCGCAATCCATGCTGCCCCCAATGAAATACCGGCATCGCTTGATGCGGGCTGAACAAATATTTCATCAAACAAATCCGAATTCATGATCTGTTGATTCATCACACAGTTGAGCGCAACGCCTCCTGCCAGGCATACTTTCCTCATACCAGTTTTTTCAGCGTAGTGCCTGATCATTTTTAGTGCAGTAACCTCCAGATGATATTGTGCTGATGCTGCAACGTCTTTATAGAATTGGGTGTATTCCGATTTTGGAATTCTTTTTGGAGCACCAAGCTTTTCCGAAAAATTTTGGGTGAAGATCATCTCGTCACGATGCGGAGATGGAGCTTTTGCAGGCAACGAAAGGATATAATCAGTATTGAGTTGGAGTTCTTCATTTTTAAAATCTATCAGCCAGTCAAAGTTGAATTTGGTTCTGTCTCCATAAGATGACAGCCCCATTAACTTGTATTCATCGCTGTCTTTAACAAATCCGCAATATTGAGTTACAAGCGAATAAAACAGGCCAAAGCTGTTCGGACGGGTGAACCTTTCAATTTGTGTCAGCTTTCCATTTTTTCCGGTGCTTATCTGCACGGAAATGCCGTCACCGGAGCTATCAATAGAAACAACAAGCGCTTCATCAAATCCTGAAGCATAATAAGCGCTCACGCAATGACAATCATGATGATGGTATCTTTTTAAGGTTGGAGCGTATCCGAAATAGTTACGGAAGTAGTCTCTTACCCGGTCTTCAATTTCTGGCTCCCAAGTCGAGCCGTGGAAACCCATGCAGTCAACATCTTTAATGGTTAGTCCCGCATGTTCAAGCACAACCTTCACCGATAAATAGGGCAGGCGGCCAGCCGAGAATTTGATTCTACTCAGGCGCTCTTCTTCAATTGCCGCTACAACTTTGCCATCAACAACCAGGCACGCGCTCACATCCTGGTAAACCGGGCGAAATCCTCCGTTAATTCCTAATGCAATCATTTTGGGCCGTGAAGATAATTATAAATCGAGTTTGCCGGGACGAATGCTAAAAAGCGCTGTTTATTGTGTTAGGCCCAAAGCTTGGACTCCCTCTCCTACGGGAGAGGGGCGGGGTGAGGCTACAATCAACGATTCCCGTTGCATAGCGCTGACATTTCACGGAAACAATAAACTCTAATTTTAATCTTTATACCTGTTACGCTATTTCCGTTTTGAAGAATCTTGGATATATCTCTGTGCTTCTGGTGGTCTTTTTTGCAAAAAATCTGACCGCGCAGGATTTGTCACGCTTGAGGTTTAAAACTTTTGCTGTCGCTAAGGACACTTTGAAGATAGATACCCTAAGTATAGTAAATGGCTCCATGATCATTCGAGATAAAGCGAACAACCTGATTGACTCCGCCAATTATCAGCTAAATGATGTTGACGGTGTTTTGATTTGGAAGCATAAGCCCCCGACTGATAGTATAAAAGCTACCTATCGAACATTTCCTTTCAGCTTCACGAGAGTGCAATTCAGAAAAGACCGCTCGATGATCGCGCTGCGCAACGATGCTGAAGAAAATCCTTTCGCGTACATACCTTCTTCAGGCAAGGGAGGAGTCATTGATTTCGGAACGCTTGAATACAACGGGAGTTTTGCGCGAGGAATATCATTTGGCACCAGCCAGGATGTGGTGCTCACATCCAGCTTCAATCTTCAGCTTTCTGGAGACCTTGGGAGAGATATCGAAGTCACTGCTGCCATCACTGATAATAACATTCCGATTCAGCCCGATGGGACAACACAGCAGCTACAAGAGTTCGACAAAGTTTATATCCAGCTCAGAAAAAAAGAGCACACGCTCATTGTAGGTGACTATGAAATCGGCAGCCCGGAAGGCTATTTCATGAAATACTACAAGAAACTGCAGGGCGGCAGTTATACCGGGAACTTCACGATCAAAGAAAAACACAAGGCAATGGCCCAGGCAAGCATTGCGGTGGCGAAAGGAAAATACAATCGTTATCAGCTTCCCGTTTCGGAAGGAAATCAGGGACCCTACAAACTTATCGGATTGAACGGGGAAACTTTCATTATTGTGCTGGCCGGGACTGAGCGTGTTTTCATCAATGGTAAATTGATGCAACGCGGTTCTGAGAATGATTATGTCATTGATTACAATCTTGGTGAGATTATTTTTACGCCCAACCAGCTTATTACCCGCGATCTGCGTGTCGTGGTGGAATTTGAATATTCGGAAAACAGCTACTTCCGGTATCTGTTCGCCATCAATGCTGCCTATGAGTTGGAGAAAGTAAAATTCCGCGTAAATTTTTATTCCGAGCAGGACAGCAAGAATCAGCCTCTTGACGCAGACCTGAGTCCTGCCCAAAAAGATACTTTAAGAGCAGCGGGAGATAATCCCATTGGGATCTTGTTTCCGGGTTACTCCGAAGAAGAGTATGATGCCTCCAGGATTCTTTACAAGATTATTGATTCTGATACCACAACTTCTTACATCGATACCGTATTCGTTTATTCAACCAATCAGGACAGCGCTAAATATCGTGTGATCTTCACTGCTGTGGGATTTGGAAACGGAGATTACAATCCTTCCATCACTACTCCCAATGGGCGTGTCTTTGAGTACGTGCCGCCAGAAAATGGGATAAGAAAAGGCTCTTACATTCCATTCCGGATATTGGTGCCGCCTGAGCGTGACCAGATGATCACGCTGGGCATGGACTTGAAACCATCGAAGAATGATTTCTTCACGGTGGAAGCTGCATTAAGCAATAATGACGACAATACTTTTTCAGAAAAGGATGATAAGGATAATGTTGGTCTGGGAGTGAAGACTGCCTACAACCGCAAATTCAGGATAGGACCGGAGACTCGGAAGCAATTCATCATCGCTGATGTTGATTATGAATTCCTGAATCACAACTTCCGTGAGCTGGAAAGGTACCGCCCGGTGGAATTCAGCCGCGACTGGAACTACACCCGCCAGGATACCGTTGACGAGCACCTTATTAATGGCGAGATAAAATTTGTGCGCGATGAATGGCTGAAGGTTGGTTATCATGTATCATCATTCCTAGCCGGTGAGGCTTACAAGGGATTGCGCCATCGGGGTTTTGCAACCTTTGATATGAAGGGCTACCACCTTGATGCGAACATCAGCTATCTGAGTTCCGAAGGAAAAACCCAAAGCTCAGAATTCATACGCCCGATTGTTGAAGCATCAAAATCTTTCGCAAGGCTTAGGGGTTGGAAAATAGGAGGGCGCTATGAGCAGGAGATCAATAAGATAAGGAACAATGACACCGACACGCTTCTGAATTCAAGTTTCGTTTATAACGACTGGCGCATTTATATTTCAACGGCCGACACCGCAAGAGATAAAATACGTTTTGAATATATCAGGCGGCTTGAGTTCTTTCCAAAGAACAATGACCTTCGATTGGTCAACTCCAGCCACACGGCCAACTTTCGCGGCAATTGGGTCTCCAACAAAACGCACAAGCTCGGATGGCAGCTCACTTATCGCAGATTTGAGACCAGCGATACTGTTGCTGCGCAAAAAGAACTGGAAGATTATTATCTGGGCAGAATTGAATATGGCTTAAATGCACTCAAGGGAGTGATCAGCCTTAACACGCTTTACGAACTTGGTGCCGGCAAGGAGCCTCGTATTTCTTATTCATATATAGAAGTAGATCCCGGGCAGGGAAATTTTCGGTACCTGGGTGATCCAAAGGATGATCCCAAAGATGAGAGCAAATTTGTTCTTACCGACCAGCCCGACCAGGCCATTTACATTCGTGTACTCAATCCTACTTTAGACTATGATGCGGTGAATTCCACGCAGTTCAACTTTTCTGTTTCGCTGAATCCCAAGGCCGCGTGGAGTAACAAGAAAAAAGTGAAAGGATTCATCGCGCGTTTCTCCACCGTCACTTCATTGCAGATCGATCGTAAATCATTCCGAGATTCAAAGAGTTCACCTTTCAATCCATTTGTGTTTGATGAGAACGACACCGCGCTTGTTGCTTTCAACAGCCTTGTAAGGCACACGGTTTTCTTCAACCGCACCAGCTCGGTTTACAGCCTTGAATACACTTTCCAGGATAACAGCCGCAAGGTGAACCTTGTGAATGGTGTCGAGTCAAACGCAAGCCGCGAGCATCTTGGCAGGCTGCGCTGGAACATCATCCGCCCACTGAGCTTTATTGTGAAGTACGCCTTCGGTCAACGCAGCTATGATTCAAAGATTTACACCAACAGAGGCTACTTCATCGAGTCGCATGAAGCGGAGCCGCAGCTTACCTATTTGTATGGCACCAAGTTCAGGCTCACGGTGCTTTACAAGTTCGCGTGGCGCCACAACATCGAACAGACCGGTGGCGAGACAGCTCTCAGCCACGAGGCGTCTCTCGATGCCAAATACAGCGTAATATCCAAAACGATCATCAACGGGAAGTTTTCCTTCGTCAGGATCAGTTTTGATGGCACTCAGAATGAAGTGCTCGAGTTCGCCATGCTACAGGGGCTGAAGGATGGTAATAACTACACATGGACGGCATCGTTCGAGCGCTACCTCGCTTCCAACGTTCAGTTCAGCCTCTCCTACGAAGGCCGCAAGACCGGTGATGCAAAAGCCGTTCACGTTGGACGCGCCTCCGTGAGAGCGATATTCTGATTTTAGATTAAACTCTCTTGTATTCAAATCGTCAATCTAAAATCTTAACATGCCCCGAAATCCCCTTGCGGCATAGTAAGACTCCGCACCGTTATGATACACGAACACTTTGCCGTAACGGTAGTCACAAAAGATTGCTCCTCCAAGCTTTCTGATGTCGGCAGGCGTTTTGACCCAGCTCGATGTTTTCGTGTCAAACTTGCCCAGCTTTTGCAACTCTCGGTATTGTTCTTCTGATAATATCTCAATACCAATTTCGGCAGCCATGTCCATGGCGCTGTTTTTTGGCTTGTGTTCTTTTCTTGCGTTCAGCGCCTCGCGGTCATAACAAAGACTTCTGCGGCCTGCCGGGCTTTCCGGTGAGCAATCGTAAAAAATGTATTCTCCTGTTTTCTTGTCATAAGCAACCACATCCGGCTCGCCACCGGTGCTTTCCATTTCATTCAGCGACCATAGCTTTTGCGGGTTCGCATCCAGCTTTGCCTGCACTTTTTGCCATTCAATGCCCTTATGACGGTTCATGTTTTTCCCGAAACGCGCTTTCAATATTTTGAGCAGTTCTTCCCGCTGTGACCGGGAAAGTTTTTTATTGCTGGTTTTCATGATGGCAGTCTGGTGTAATTAATATCTATACCTCTACATTAAGAAGTTCCTTTTCCAATCTATCAAAGTTCTCTTCATTATTTGGTGCTGCGAAACGCCTGATTTTTTCACATTCTTCAGCAGTGTCGAAAGTCATTCTGAATGATATCCTGGTTTTTGAATTACCGAGTTTTTCAAATGCTACTTCCATTTCAAATATCGGTTTGGAAATCCTTTTCCATGTAATTGATCTCAGCGGCTCGACTGTTTTAAATACGGATGAGTTTTCGTAGTTGCCTTTTTCGGGCCCGTGCATTGTCAGTATCCACTTTCCACCGGGCCGCAGGTCGAATTCATGGATGGTATTCGTGAATCCTGCGGGTCCCCACCATTTCTTTAAATGTGTGGGATCAGCAAACGCCTGATAAGCTGTTTCAAGAGGTACATTTAATTCCCTCGAGCTGAATATCTCACGGTCGGGATACGCGGTCATAAATTTTTCCTGCTTGGATCATTTCGTTGTTTTTCCTCCCATTGCGGTGAATACGCTGTCAACCGGTTCCCAAAGTTCTATCTTGTTTCCTTCTGCATCCATGATATGCACGAACTTCCCGTAATCGTATTTTTCAATATTGTCAACGATGGTCACCCCGTTTTTACGAAGCCTGTTTACCAGCGCTTCTATGTTCTGCACTCTGTAATTTATCATGAACTCCTTTTTGGAAGGGGCGAAGTATTCACTGCCCTGCCTGAAAGGGCTCCATTGCAGGTAGTTGATTTCATCTGGCCGGTTTGCATTCCTGAATTCAAAGCTCGACCCCCACTGATTTACTTCAAGCCCCAGATTTTCAGCGTACCATTCTTTTGCTTTTTCGGGGTTTTCTGAGAAAAAGAAAATTCCCCCGATCCCGGTCACTTTCGGGGTGGTGTCGGTTGATGATGCCTGGTTATCTTCTTGCTTTGTTTCGTCTGCCATTGTGTTTTTATTTATCGCCTGATCACAACTGAAAAGGGTAGTCGTCAATAAGGCTATTGTTACAA
>CAYOYI010000166.1:0-5280 GCA_964408105.1 uncultured Chitinophagaceae bacterium
TATCGCATTATAGCAAAGCGTATAAATTATCAGGACCATCGCTTTGGAATGGATCCGACTTTTGGTTTTGAAGATACAAGATCAAAGTTTCAGTACGTAGAACCTTTTCCTACGGATCCGCAGATCATGAAGCAGCGCGTTGATGAAATGCACAAGCAGAAGGAAGAGCAGTATCGGAAGATGAAAGAAAATCAGAAGTAGCCTACTTCAATTTCCACAGTTGCCACCAGGGCACGTATGGCTTGTCATGGTGTTCATAATGGTATCCAAAAAAGTAGCAGCTTAAAAATGCCCAGAGATGATTTTTCTTTTGGGTAGTGCTTACATATTTATTAGCCGGGGATTTACGGTGGGGGCGATATGTCCCGAAATAGAATAATTGCAACGTGCTTAATACTGCCGGAAGCATCCAATACAGCGCCAAATTGTCAAGCGGAATTCGAATAACCAACCATAAAAGATTAAATGTTATGGCCATTAGCAGCATCTGCTGCCAGGAGATATAATTCTTCAGGAATTTGTAATACCACACAAAAAAATTATGCCGATGAACATCCGGATCGGCTTCCTCTCCTACCCTGTTATGATGTAAGTGATGATTACGATACAAACGGTTGTAAAAGTTATAAGCAAAGAGCAGCGAGCAAATCCTTCCGAAAAAATCATTCACTCTTTTATTACCCGGCAACACCGTTCCATGCATGGCATCATGCGCAGTGATGAACAATCCCGTGTAAAGCTGCATTTGAATTGCAACCCAGGCGTAAGTAATCCAAACGCTGTAATTGACATCATAACCAAGCGCCAATGCAAGGCTTACCGACCATAACAATATAATAACTATTGCCAGTGCTATTCCGGAATAGTGATATTTCAAATCAACGGCAGCCATATCAGCAAAATTACTAACAACATAGTATGGTGGAACATGGTGCCATTTCAAACCACCATTTCCAACTCAGTTAATGTAGATTTGCCTGCTGAAAATATATGCTCGATAAAGTAACGAGAGAAAAACTGGAAGCGCTTGGAGATACCAGGCATTTTAAGGAGGGGGATGTAATCCTCGCTGAGAGCGCCTACATAAAATCAATTCCAATTGTATTAAGTGGCGTGCTTCGGGTCATGCGCACTGACGAAGAAGGGAAAGAAATTTTGCTTTACTATATCAAGCCGGGAGAAAGTTGCGTAATGTCTTTTCTGGGAGGATTAAATCATGATACAAGTAAAGTAAGAGCGGTTGTTGAGGAAGATGCCGACATTTTACTTTTACCGGTGGACAAGGCAAATGAATTGGTAAAGTCTGATCACCGATGGACTGATTTTATTTTCAAATTATATCATAAGCGCTTTGAAGAGTTGCTGAATGTGGTCAATAGTATTGCATTTCAAAAACTTGATCAGCGTATAATTTCATTCTTACAAAAAAAATCCGCGCTGGCTCAATCAAAAGAAATTCAAATCACCCATCAGCAACTCGCAGATGAGTTGGGCTCATCAAGAGAAGTGATATCCCGCCTCCTGAAGCAAATGGAAAATGAAAACCTGATCAAGCTCTCCCGAAACAAAATCACGCTTATGTGATTAAAGTCACTGACAAAGCCTGTCGTCAGCACTACATTTGCCCCATAACCTTAAAAATTTAACCTTATGAAAAGTAATATGGGTATAGCTGATCGCATCATCAGGGTGATTGCGGCAGTGATAATTGCGACATTGTATTTTACTGGAGTTCTCAGCGGAACGTTTGGAATAATACTTATGGTGCTTGCAGGAATATTCGTTCTAACAAGCTTTATCAGTTTCTGTCCGCTCTATCTGCCATTTGGAATAAGAACAAAAGCATCGAAGGAATAAGTAAGAACTTAAGGAGTTTAACGATGGAACATTATTATAACGTCAACGTGAAATGGGACAAGGAGCGCAAAGGAGTTATGTGCTCACCGGAACTTGAAGTCCAATCCGACAGTTGCATTGAGGTCGCCACTCCTCCTGAATTTCCCAAAGGGATGCCAGGAATTTGGTCGCCAGAACATCTTTTTACCGCAGCAGTGAATAGCTGTCTGATGACAACTTTCCTTGCAATTGCAGAAAATTCAAAGCTCGAGTTTTCGGCCTTTGCTTGTAAGTCAAAAGGGAAGCTGGAGCAAGTGGAGGGGAAAATGATGATGAGTGAAGTGCATCTCGAACCAACCGTGACCTTGATTCATGAAAAAGACCGGGATCGCGCAGCGCGAATATTGCAAAAAGCCGAAGCCGCTTGCCTGATTACCAATTCAATTAAATCAAAAGTGACCATGAGTCCGGTAATTGAAGTGGTAACCGCAACGAGCCTGAGTTAAAATCTTCTATTTAATTTTTTGCCCGTTAAAGCTTATTTTCAGGTAGCTTATGCGGGTGCTACCCTACTTTCTTCTTCTCTTTACGTCTGAGATCGCCAACTCACAGCAATCCGGACGTTATCAGCGCGCAATATTTGACAGCATCATAGTCACCAAAGAGATTCAATATGGAGAAGCGGATTTTTATGATGCAAATTCGAATCACGATTTAGATCCTCTTTATCTTGACTTTTACGAGCCATATGATGATACGCTCGGCAAGCGTCCATTAGTGATAACCATTTTTGGCGGAGGATTTCTTGGCGGACATAAGCAATGGGATGATATGATTGCATGGTGTGATAGCCTCTCACATTATGGCTATGCCTGCGCTTCCATTCAGTACCGGCTGCTTTTCAATCCGTTCAACCAGGAGAGTATTATCAGGGCTTCATACCGCGCAGTTCAGGATACGAGAGCTGCAATCAGATTCCTGGTTGAAAATTCAGGCACATACAAAATTGACGCTGATAAGATTTTTCTCATCGGCAACAGCGCTGGTGCCATCACCTCGCTGCTCACTGCATTTATCTCAAAAGACAGCGAGCGACCTTCATCCACCTATGGTTCGGGTTCAGCCTCTGATACCGATGACCTGGGCTGTCTCGACTGCTCAGGCAACAGTTTTAATCATGAAGTGAAACTTGCCGGTATCATTCCGCTTTGGGGTGGCGTTTGGAACACCAACTGGATCGAGCCGGATGAGAACATTCCCACACTATTGATTCATGGCACCGCTGACGGTACAGTTCCGTATGACACAGGCTATGCTTTCAATACCACGTTATCACCATTTGTTTACGGCTCGGTCCCGATTGACAGAAGAATGGCTGAGTTAGGAATTCCACATGAGTTCCATCCATTCGATACTTTGGGACATTCCTTTTATATGGATGATGGCGGCTTCACTTTTCCAAATCAATACTGGGAACCGGTGTTCACCTTAGGGCATCAATTTCTTTATAAATTGATCACCAAAACATTCATTACAGGCACATCAGAAATTAGTCGTTCAACGATCAGCATTCTACCCAATCCAGCTTTCGATAAAATCGTTGTACAAGCATCCTCTGATGCATTTCCGATAACACTTGATCTATTCTCCATGCAAGGAATCAAAATTAAAAGCTGGCAATTGGTATCGGAGCGCTCAATAGACCTAAGCTCCATTTCGACAGGGATCTATATAATTACAGGCCGGAATAACAATGTATTCTTCTCTGAAAAGATCATCATATACTAATTCACTTCCTTTTCAATCCCCACTATCATCTCCATCAGCCAGTTCAGGTTGGTGATCTCAGGGGTTGCATCAATTTTCTTTTTCAGCTTATCTAATTCTTTCCTGATCGTTTCCTTTCGGGAAATGTGAAGCATTGATTTCACTTTAGCCAACCTCATGGTCATTCTTACAAGATTCATGTGAACCGTAAACTGGTATTTTGAAACCAGCTTGTTGCGTTTTAAATAAATCTTAAAAGAATCAAGCAGGGAATAAAGCGGTTCGAATTCGTTTGACTCATAGTAAGCCTTCAACAGCAGAGAACGTGCGCTTAACCCATAATAAACATCAGTGAACTCCACGGTTTGAAGCAATTTCAAAGCCATGTCATATTTTTTCTGGCTGTAGTAAAGCGTAGCGAGATTAAAAGCAAAGGCATTTTCTCTATCCTGAACCGGAAGTTTATCACGATAATCACGCAGAAATTTTTCACACCAGCCATATTCTTTAATGCGCGTCCCGGTAGTGACAATATTCTTATAGTCCCACTGGGAAAGATTTCCGCTTTCATCGAGCATTAGTTTTTTTGCAAGCAAGGTTTTATACAATTTGAAAATCTCGTACAGATATTTTGTATTGCCGCTGTTTATCTTTTTTATGCAATAGTTCTGAGCATAGTCATACATCGCCCGAAGCTCGTTCCGCTCAACTGACCCGGAATATCTCGCCAGCAATTCAACCAATTTTGAATAATGCTCCTCCTTTTCATTTTCCTGCAGCGTGAGCAAGATATGATAGTAAACCAAAATGGCAGGACATCTTTCAAACAATTGGAAACTATTGCCCACAAATGATTTCACCTCTTCCAGCATTCTGATCTCATAGCTCTCGCTCACAATGTTCTGACGGTTGATCATTTCGCAGCAGCTTCTGAGTTTAGCCGTTAGATAAAAAAGATCGAGGCTTATGGTTTTTCGCTCGATACTCTTATCGGTAGTTCTGCTGTCCTTGGCTGTAAAGAAAATATCCGCTTAGTGCTCGATAAAATAATCCCTCAGAAGCGAACGCTCAGTTTGAATTCCATTTGAGTTTGCGTTTTTACTCAACTCAAGTGTTTTAAGGAATTGGCGGTCATTATTTCGGTTGCGATATGAGCGGAGAAGGTCAAGCCCAATTTGCAGTTCATCCTCTTCGCGACTCAGTTGAGCAAGAAATTTCTCATAGAGCCGGTACAAATACGTTAAAAGATCGCTGAGCTTTTGGGGACGGTACTTTTCTCTTGGGAAAAGTTTTTTGAAGATCTTTTGTTTGTTGAAATCATTCTCGTCAAAATCCGGATAGGCGTCCGCAATTATTTCCATCAATACCCGAAGCTTCTCATGCTTATTAAAATAGTCTGATTTCACCCACTCCTTAAACCAGCCTATCTCCTGACTTGACAGTTTCGCAATCGCCTTTATCGTTTTATTTTCCTTCATCAAACTCCAAAATTATGACTTAGTTGTAATTATTGAATTGATATAACTAACTGATATTCAGTAATTAAAACAATAAAACATAAACATGCAACCCGTAAACCACCCGGTAATCTACTCCAAAACATCCAAATTCTGTACTTTTTTTACCCTTAGGCTTGAAATATTATTGTAGCGTGAAAAACTGTAATTACACTAACTT
>CAYOYI010000166.1:5290-6902 GCA_964408105.1 uncultured Chitinophagaceae bacterium
TGAAAACGTCAATGAACCCTCGTTGGCTGCCCATCCTCGTCCTCCTTTTTGCATCAGTTTCCTTTGCCGAAGCACAGGTTACGGCAAACTTTACTGCAAGCGCGACATCAGGTTGCGCTCCGCTCAGAGTTGAATTCAATAACACATCCACAAATTCCATAGAATGGGATTGGGATTTCGGTGATGGTACCACATCAGATGCCAAATTCCCGGTTCATTTTTACACGACTCCGGGTGTTTACACGGTGACACTCATCGCCTATGGCGGTGGTGCATCCGACACGGAAACCAAAACCAATTACATCACCGTAACCGGTTTTGGTGTTGAAGTGGATGTCACCGATGCCAATTGCGGACTTTCTAACGGTGGTATTGACGTTACTGTGAATGGCGGTACCGCACCCGTTACCTATAACTGGAACAATGGTGCAACTACTCAGGACCTTAACAATCTTTCTCCCGGCTCCTACCGGGTAACTATAACTGATGGGAGCGGATGTCAATTCAGTGAGACTTATTTGGTTGAAAATGTAAATCATCTCACAATATCTGCGGTAAAAACACACGTCAGCACAAACGGAGGCTCTGACGGAGCAATCAATCTTACAGTCACAGGCGGAACAGGGCCATATACCTTCTCATGGAACCAGGGAGCATATAACACTGAAGACCTTTCCGGAATTCCTGCAGGAACATATTGTGTTTTAGTCAGCGATGTGAATGGCTGTCTTGAAGATGGATGTTTTGTTATTGAACAACCCGGCTGCGGTGACTTTACTGTTACCGCACAGATACAAGATGCTTCATGCGGAAATGCGAATGGCAGCATAAATCTCACCGTGCAGTTCGGAACACCACCTTACACTTATGCCTGGAACAACGGCTCAAATGACGAGGATAGAATCAATCTTGTTCCGGGAAGCTATCGCGTGACGGTTCTTGATGCAAACGGATGCAGCTTCGCAGAAACTTTCATCGTGGAAAGCAGCGGCAATCTCACGATTACCGGAGATGTCGAGCCTGTAGTTCCCGGTGTTCATCTCGGATTTATTGAAGTTAATGTTACTGGCGGAACTGCTCCTTATACTTATAATTGGTCTAATGGTGAAAGCGGAAGAATCATTGACGGGCTTGCAGCAGGCACATATTGTGTAACCGTCACTGATGCAAATGGATGTTCAGCAGATAAATGTTTCCTGATTGAAACTGCTTTAGGCGGATGTAACTCTTTGGCAATTTCAGGTTCAGTGCGGGGGGCTACAGCGCCAAATTTCAATAACGGCAGAGTTGAAGTTTTAGTTACAGGCGGAATAGATCCTTATTCTTACAACTGGTCTAATGGTGCAACTACAAAAATCATTGACGGATTAACGCTTGGCACATATTGCGTCACCGTTACCGATGCTAACGGATGTATAAAAGACAAATGTTTTGTTGTAGAAGCGCAAACCAATTGCAGCAGCCTTGCCATCAGCGGAACGAAAACCAACGTGAGCGCCCCGGGGCAAAGCGATGGCACAATTACCTTAACTATAACCGGGGGGACGTCTCCTTACACCTACAATTGGTCGAATGGTGCTACGACAAGAAATATCAGCAACCTTTCAATCGG
>CAYOYI010000166.1:6912-8519 GCA_964408105.1 uncultured Chitinophagaceae bacterium
ATAGCTCTGCTTTTCATTTCGCTCTTGTTTATGAATGGATGCACAAAAGATAAATGCTTTGTTATTGAAGTTGCGAATCCTTGCGGAGCTTTCAGTGTTACTCAGCAAATCACTAATGCAACTTGTGGATCTGCTAACGGAAGTATTAATCTTATTGTCACCGGTGGAACACAACCTTACACCTTTGCTTGGTCTAATGGTTCGAATGATGAAGATCTTTATAATCTTACTGCAGGAAATTATCGCATCACCGTGGAGGATGCCGGAAACTGCAGGTACACCGAAACATTTGTTGTAACAAATTCAAATAACAACCTCACCATTTCCCCGGTCATAACTAACGTTAGCGTTTTGGGCGCAGCGGATGGAGCAATCAACCTTACCGCTACCGGAGGGACACCTCCATTTACTTACAATTGGAGTCATGGAGCAACTACCGAAGACCTTACAGGACTTGAAATCGGAACCTATTGCATCTTGGTTGTTGACGCTAATGGATGTGTTGAGGATGGCTGCTTTCATGTTGAAGGACCAAATGGCTCCGGTTGCGGTGATTTCAGTATTGCAGGAACTGTGACCCCTGTTGGTTGTGGCGGAACTCCAGGTTCCATCAACATCACGGTTTCATTTGGAACACCACCCTATTCATATCAATGGTCAAATGGTTCGACTTCAGAAGATCTAACCGGACTTTCAGCCGGATCTTATACCGTAACAGTTGAAGACAGCGGCCCTTGCAGAAAAGTAAAAACGTTTGTTGTTGGTTATGGCGGTGGATTCCAGATTACCGGTGTTGCGACTCCTACTATTGGCGGAGCTGCTGTTGGTTCAATTGTGATTTCCATGAATGGCGGAACGGCACCCTACACTTTCCAATGGTCAAATGGTGCAACTACTCAGAATATTGACAATCTTGCTCCAGGCCAATACTGCGTTTTGGTAACTGACAACAACGGATGTATCGAAGACAAATGCTTTACCGTGGGCATCGCTGGCGGATGCGGAGATTTTTATGTAACGGCACATAATGACATTACGCTCTGCGGACCTGGAGAAACCTATCTTGAGGCAAACGCGTTTTTTGGAAAACAACCTTACTCATATAGCTGGAGTCCGTCCGCACCCTTGAGCAATGCGGGCAATCGCGTTACGCAGGCAAATGTTTCTGCTACAACAACTTTTGTTATCACCGCAACCGATGATAATGGCTGCGTTGCAACAGATTCCGTTACTGTTTTTGTTGTGAACGGAAATACGGCTGGTGTTGCGTTTGATTCCGTAACGATTTGCAGAGGCGACAGTGTACAACTTGCTGCGTTCGGAGGGGGTGACTACTATTGGGATCCTGGTAACGGCCTTTCTGACCGCCATTCTTCAACTCCTTGGGCTTCGCCTGAGGTAAGCAAGAATTATGTAGTCATAATTTCCAATGGTGCGTGTGAATCAATGTTCACGGTTCATGTTGAAGTAGATGAAGATTGTGTTTGGCCGGGTGACGCCAACAGCGATGGCGTTGCGAACAACCTCGATGTGCTTGCAATTGGAATTGGCTACGGAATCAGCGGATTCCCAAGGCCTAATGCAACCAACAATTGGGAAGGTCAATT